>JAKAXN010000040.1 GCA_021816565.1 Actinomycetes bacterium | reverse complement strand
GGCGGGGGCCCGGCCGGCGGTGAAGGCCCCGGCGGCCCCCCGGGAGTCGTTCCCCGGGGCATTCGGAGAACCGATGGTGCTGGCCCGGGGGGCGTGGCAGGGCCTGTCCCTGAAGGCCGCGACCGAACTGCGCATCCCCATCGGCATGCTGTTCGGGGTGGCGCTGTTCCTCCTCGTCCAGGCGCTGATCGACCGGCGTGACCCGAAGGTATCGGCGGCACCCGAACGCGGCACCGACGACACGATCGGCTTCCAGTGAACCGTCCGGCCGGCCCGGCCCCGTGGATGGCCAGGCCTGCCTCGCACGAGCTCACCAGCCTGGACGAACGGCTGGGCCTGCTGCTCATAGTCCGGATCGGATTCGTGGTCCTGGTGGTGCTCGGGGCCCTCTTCGCCCCCAGCCAGGTCGTGGTGGACGTGGCCCAGGTCGGCCCCATCAGCGCCGGGTACCTGATGATCGCCGGCGCCGCCGAGTGGTACCGGCGCAGCGAGCTGCGGGGCCGGATGATGGTCCACCGGGCGGTCCTGCCCCTCGACGCGGTGTACCTGGCAGTCGTGGCCACCCCGTCGGGTGGTCCCCGCAGCCCCCTGGTCGTGCTCTTCGCGGTGCAGATAATCGCCGTGACCCTTCTCGGCAGCGAGCGGGCCGGGCTGCGCACCGCCCTGTGGGACACGTTCCTGTTCGTCTTCATCCCGACGCTCTCGCTGTCGGGGCGCATCGGAACGTTTCTCGGGGTGCGGGCGGTGGCCGCCCCACCGGCCATCGAGACCACCCTGGCCGTGATCGGCTTCTGGGTGGTCGCCGTGTGCACCGCGGTGTTCTCCTCGGTCAGCGAGCGGGAGCTGCGCCGGAGCAAGGCCGAGATGGCGGCGCTGGCGGACATGGCGGCGGCGCTCGAGCGCATCACCGAGGAGGAGGAGATACTCGGGATCTTCCTGCGCACCCTGGTGGGGGCCTTCCCCCTGCGCCGGGGCGCGCTGTGGTACCTCCGCGGCGCCCAGCCGGTGGGCCTGGCCCTGTCGGGCCCGGAGGCCGACGTGGTGAGCACCCCGGTACCGCCCATGGCCCGGGCCGACCGGGCCGCCATCCAGGTCTGGCGGGACCGGGCCCCGCTGCTGCTGCGCGAGCTCGACCCCGACGAGAACCCGGTGGCCTCGGGGATGCTGCCCGGCGCGGCCAACGTGGTCATCCTGCCCCTGCAGGTGGACGGGGACAACTCCGGGGTGGTGCTGCTCGAGCACGGCGGCCACTCCCTCAACGCCCGGCTGCCGCGGCGCACCCTGGTGATGCTGGTGCAGTTCGCGTCCCACGCGGCCCTGGCCCTGCGCAACGCCCGCCTGCTCGCCGAGCGGGAGCGGCTGGCGGCCATCGACGGCCTGACCGGCCTGGCCAACCGGAGGGAGTTCGACCTGGCCCTGGCCCGGGAGGTGAACCGCAGCGAGCGCACCCGTGAGCCGCTCAGCCTGGTCGTGTTCGACGTGGACCACTTCAAGGCCGTCAACGACACCCGCGGTCACCTCGGCGGCGACGAGGTCCTGCGGGCCATCGGGGTGGTCCTGGCCGCGGCGGTGCGCGAGATGGACCTGGTGGCCCGCTACGGGGGTGAGGAGTTCGCCATCATCCTCCCCCGCTGCGACCAGCACGACGCCATCCGGGTGGTGGAGCGCATCACCACGTCGATGAAGGTCCCCCCGGAGCTGAGGGGCGTCACCTTGAGCTCGGGCGTGGCCACCATCCCGTTCAACGCCGACGGCGGGCTGGCCCTGGTGGCTGCCGCTGACGAGGCGCTGTACGAGTCGAAGCGCTCCGGCCGGAACCGCTACTCGGTGTCGGCCCGCCGGCCCGACAGCACCCGGGCCTTCGGCGGCTGCGGGGTCTGAGGCCGACCGGGCGGACCGCCCCCGTGGCGCGTGGCAGGCTGGACCGGTGCGATCCGTATTCGAGGACCTGCGCTGGCGGGGCCTGGTCCACCAGCTGACAGACGAGGAGACCCTGGCCAAGCGCCTGGATTCAGACCGCCTGGTGGTCTACATCGGTTTCGACCCGACCGCCGGCAGCCTCCACGTCGGCCACCTGCAGCAGCTGTGCCTGCTGCGCCGCCTGCAGGCCGGCGGCCACCAGGTGATAGCCCTGGTCGGCGGGGGCACCGGGATGATCGGCGACCCGAGCGGCAAGAGCGAGGAGCGCAACCTCCTCAGCGTCGAGCAGCTCGAGGCCAACCGGAGCGGCATCCGGGCCCAGATCGAGGGGTTCCTCGACGCCGGGGGCCAGAACCCGGCGGTCGTGGCCGACAACTACGAATGGCTGGCCGGGGCCCGGCTCCTGGAGTTCCTCCGCGACGTGGGCAAGTACTTCAGCGTCAACGAGATGGTACGCAAGGACTCCGTCCGGGCCCGCCTGGACGGCCGCGAGCAGAGCCTGTCGTTCACCGAGTTCAGCTACATGCTGCTGCAGGCCTGGGACTTCGTTCAGCTGTTCGACCGCTACGGGTGCCAGCTCCAGCTGGGCGGCAGCGACCAGTGGGGCAACATCACCGAGGGCATCGATCTCATCCGCCGGCTGCGGGGGGCCACCGCCTACGGACTGACCTCCCCGCTGGTCACCAAGGCGGACGGCACCAAGTTCGGCAAGACCGAGAGCGGGGCGGTGTGGCTGGACCCGGCCCGTACGTCGGTGTACGCCTTCTACCAGTTCTGGCTGCGCACCGGCGACGCCGACGCCGGGGGGTACCTGCGCCGCTTCACCATGCTCGACCACCCGCAGATCGAAGAGCTGGAGTCGGCTCTGGCCGAACGCCCCGAGCGGCGGGAGGCCCAGAGGGCGCTGGCGTTGGAGATGACCGCCATGGTCCACGGGCGTCCCGAGGCCGAGCGGGCCGAGCGGGCCTCGGCGGTGCTGTTCACCGAGGGCATCGCCGAGCTGGACGCGGCCACCCTCGAGGGGGCCCTCAGCGACGCCCCCACCACCGAAGTGGAGCGCCCGGCGCTGGAGGCCGGGTTGGACCTGCTCGAGGCCCTCGTCTCCTGCGGGCTGGCCACCTCCCGTCGCGACGGCCGGCAGCTGCTGTCCCAGGGGTCGGTCTACGTCAACGGTCGCCGGGCCGCCGAGGATCGGGTCCTGAGCCCGGCCGACGCACTGCACGGCCGCTGGATCGTGCTGCGCCGGGGCAAGGCCAACCAGCACGTGCTGGCTGTCGATCCCGGCTAGAGGTACCGCTTGAAGCCCTCGTGGGACGCCTCGAAGCCGTGGCGGGCGTAGAACCGGTGGGCATCCGAGCGGGACTTGTTGCTCGTCAGCTGGATCCGGTAGCACCCGGCCGATCGCGCCTCGGCTACCGCGGCATCCAGTAGGAACCCGCCGATGCCCCGGCCCCGCAGGGCCGCCGACACGTGCATCGACTCGATCTCGGCGCACAGGCCTCCTCGCTCCTGCAGGTGGCGGAACATGATCAGCTGGCACACCCCCGCCACCGAGCCGTCCAGCTCCGCCACCAGCACCGTGCTGGTCGCGCTGGCGGCGATCTCCTCCAGGGCGCCCCGGTAGGCGTCCACGTCGGTGGGGTCCTCGGCGGCGCGCAACGACCCGGCCGCCAGGATGGCGGCCACCTCGGCGGCATCGGCCGCCACCGCCGGGCGGATGCGCAGCCCCTCGGGGTGCGCATCGCCGGACGGTGGCTGCGGCCCGGGGCCCGGCGGTTCAGCCGGCCCGCAGCCCTCCTGGACGGCCCGGCGCAACGTGGCGGCCGTGGCGGCCGCGGCGGCGTCGTCGGGGTAGCGGGACCGGGGCCAGAAGAACCCCTTCAGGCCGTCGCGTGGGCGGCGGGGTACCACGTGCAGGTGGACGTGCGGGACGCTCTGGCTGACCTCGTCGTTGAGACCGAAGAAGGTCCCCTCCGCCCCCAGCGCCCGCCGCTGGGCCGCGGCGATGCGGGCCCCGGCGTCCCACAGGAGCGCCGCCGTGCCCGGGGGCAGGTCGGCCACGGTGCGGTAGTGGCGTCGGGGCACGACCAGGGTGTGGCCCGGGAACAGGGGTCGGACGTCGAGGAAGGCGACCACGTCCGGCTCGTCCAGCACCAGGTGGGCGGGGGAGTCGCCGCCGATGATGGAGTCGAATACGCAGGAGCCGCCGTCGGGTCGCTTGTCCACGGCCGCCAGCGTCGCGCGAGCATGCAACCATGACGAACGAATCGACGGTCCCGCTGACCACCGGGCTCCCCGAGACGGTGCTGCCGCCCGGGCCGCCCGACGCGGTGGCTGGCGTGGCCGGGACCTCCAGCCTGAGCGGCGACGAGCGGCGGGCGGCCGTGGCCCGGGTGGTGGCCGGCCACCCGACCCTGCTGGAGGGTTGGGCGGCGCTGGCCGAGTCGGCCCGGGATCCGGTGGAGGCCTACGCCTACGCCCGGGTCGGCTACCACCGGGGCCTGGACGCTCTGCGGGCCGCCGGCTGGCGCGGCTCGGGCTACGTGCGCTGGCGGCACCCCACCAACAGGGGGTTCCTCCGGTCGCTCGAGGCCCTGCGGGCGGCCGCCGAGGCCATCGGGGAGACGCCCGAGGCGCAGCGCTGCGCCCTGTTCCTGCGCCAGCTCGACCCGGACTGGGGGCCGGCCGGTCCGGCCGACCTGCACCCGTCCTGACCGGCCACGGTGGGCGGCTCGGTTCCGCTAGCCCTCGCCGGCTTCCGGCCCCCTGCCGGCTTCCGGCCCGCGGCCCGCTTCCGGCCCGCCGCCGGCCGGGGGCTCAGCGCCGGTCTGCACCGCGGCCGACACCTGGACGAAGGCCATCCGTAGCTGGGCCAGCCCGGCCGCCAGGTCATCCGATCCCGGGCCGAGGCGGGGGCCCATGCCTTCAACCAGGCACGCCAGGGCGTCGATGGCCACCCGGGCCTGGTCCAGCTGGGGCGGGTTGAGCGACAGGTGCAGGGCGGCCAGCTCGAACAGCCCGTAGGCGTGGTTGGCCACGACCATCTCCGCCGGGGTCCGGGCCAGCTGCTCCTGGAGCTCGGCCATCTGGCGGCGCATCTCCTCCTCGGAGGGCTGGCCCGCCGCGGTGGCGGCCGGGTCGGAAGGCGACGGGTGCTCCGGGGCCGGCTCCCGGGAAACGGGTCTCTCTCCGCCGGGCGTCCACAGGGAACTCATGTGCGCTACCCTATGTTGAAAACCGAATACAGGAAGCGGGGCCTCACGGTCCCCACCTGGCCGGCGTCGCCCAGTGCGGGCGCTGCGCCCAGGTTGAATGACCGCTGAGGGCGGCGTTGCTTTCTGACGCACGCCCTTTCGTCGTTTCTGGCGGATGGGCTCCCTTTGTAGGAGTGATGCCGCATAGCCCCTTCGCCTGACCAGAACGAGCACCGGACCAACGACCGGATACGGGCCCGAGAGGTACGCCTCATCGACCCCGAGGGCAACCAGCTGGGCGTCAAGGCCCTGCCGGAGGCCCTCAATATCGCCCGGCAGATGGACATGGACCTCGTGGAAGTCGCCGCCGAAGCCAACCCGCCGGTCTGCCGGATCATGGACTACAACCGCTTCAAGTACGAAGCGGCGCAGCGGGCCAAGGAATCCCGGCGCAAGGCCACCAGCACAGGGATCAAGGAGATGAAGTACCGGCCCAAGATCGGGACCGGGGACTTCGACACCAAGACCCGGCAGGTCGCCCGCTTCCTCGGTGAGGGACACAAGGTCAAGATCACCATCATGTTCCGCGGCCGGGAGATGAGCCATCCGGAGCTGGGCAAGAAGATCCTGGACCACGTGGCCGAGCAGGTCTCCACGGTGGCCAAGGTCGAGGCCGCCCCCAAGCTGGACGGCCGGAACATGATCATGGTGCTCGCCCCCGACCGTCGGGCTCAGCCGAAGAAGACCGCCGGTGAAGAATCCAGCGACGGTCAGGCACCCGAATCCGTCTCCGTCTCCGCCGCCTCTGAGCAGGCGGCAGCCCCCGGATCCGACAGCATTCCGCCGGCAGCGAGCTGAGCAGCGCCGCCGCGGCGGCCCCCGCCCGGCCGGGCCCGCCCCGGCCCCCACCTACCCAGCCAGACCAGGAGTTCCTACAGACATGCCGAAGATGAAGACCGATCGGGGCGCGGCCAAGCGCTTCAAGATCACCGGGACCGGGAAGCTGCGGCGCCGGAAGGCCTTCCGTTCGCACATCCTCGAGAAGAAGCCCTCGACCCGCACCCGGCGTCTGGCCCGGGAGGCCGACGTGGCGCCCGGCGACGTCCGGGCCGTCAAGCGCCTGCTCGGCATGTGATCCGGGCCGGCGCCCGAGCGCCGGCCCTGCAAAGTCGTTCCCGTCCCACCCCACATTTTGGTTGAAAGGAGCTGTAGATGGCCCGGGTAAAGCGCGCCGTCCATAGCAAGAAGCACCGCCGCGCCGTACTGGAGCAGGCGCAGGGCTATTTCGGCAACAAGAGCCGGAGCTATCGGGCTGCCCACGAGCAGGTCATGCACTCCATGCAGTACGCCTTCCGGGACCGCAGGGCCCGCAAGGGGGACTTCCGCCAGTTGTGGATCCAGAGGATCAACGCCGCAGCCCGGCTGCACGGCATGAGCTACAGCCGGCTGATCGCCGGCCTGCGCGAGGCCGGCGTGGAGGTCGACCGCAAGATCCTCGCCGATCTGGCCGTCACCGACGACCAGGCCTTCGCGGCCCTGGTCGAGGTGGCCCGCACCGCTCTGGCGGCGGCCCCGGCCGCCCCCGCCGCGACGGCCTAGCCGCCGGCCCACGGATCGGACCCCCGCTGGGCGCCCTGTCGTTCCGCAACGAGCAGGTTCAGCGTCTGCGCCTGCTCGTCGGCCGGCGGGCAGCCCGGTGGGAGGCCGCCCGGTTCGTGGTGGAAGGACCGAAACTGCTGGCCGAGGCCCTCGACGCCGGCGCCGCGGTGGAGACGCTGTTCGTCGATGCCGACGCTGGCGACCCCCACCGGGAGCTGGCGGAGCGGGCCGCCGCAGTGGGCGGCCGGGTCCTGGAGACCGCCCCGGGGGTGCTGGCCCGGGCGTGCGACGCCACCACCGCGCAGCCCGTCGCCGCGGTGGTGCAGATGCTGCACCGGCCACTCGAGTCCCTGGCCCCGGCCGGGTCGTCGGACCCGGTGGTCGTCTGCGTCGGCCTGCAGGACCCCGGCAACGCCGGCACCGTGCTGCGCTCGGCGGCGGCCGCGGGCTGCGGGGCGGTAATCTTCTGCGCGGGTGCCGTCGACGTGTACAACCCCAAAGCGGTTCGAGCCTCGGCCGGCGCTCTGTTCCACGTGCCGGTGGCCGCCGACGCGCCGGTCCACGAGGCCCTCGAGGAGGTGGCCCGGTGGGGTCTGCGCCGGATCGCTACCGTCGTGCGCGGCGGGCGTCCCTACGACCGCACCGACCTGGCCGGCCCCTGCGCCCTGGTCCTCGGCAGCGAGAGCCGCGGTCTGCCCGCCGAGTTGGCCGTCCGGATGGACGAGCAGGTGACCATTCCCATGGCGTCGGGTAGCGAATCGCTCAACGTGGCCATGGCCGCCACCGTCATCTGCTTCGAAGCGGCCCGCCAGCGGCGGGCCCGGGCCGACAGGGGAGCGGCGTGAGCGCCGCCCCGGTCGAGCTGGACCTCCTGGCCGACGCGGTGGTGCTCGTCGACGCCGAGCGGAACATAACGGCGGTCAACCGAGCCGCCGAGCGGCTCACCGGATACCTGGACGGGGAGCTGGTGGGGCGCAGCTGCGACGGGCTGCTCGGCTGGCACGACAGTGACGGCTCCCGCTCCGACGGGGGGCGGTGGCCGGCGCCCACCCGCCTGCGGGGTACCACCCGGATCGCCGCCCAGACCGTGACCGTGCACGGTGCGGGGCGGGACGTCACCACCACCGTCACCGGCTGCTACCGGCGGGACGGGGCCGGCCGCCTGACCGGGGCGGTGCTGACCCTCCGCACGCCCAGCCGGAGCATCCGCACCACCCCGACGGGCATGGAGATCGTCTCGACGGTGAGCCACGAGCTGCGTTCGCCGCTCACGTCGGTGAAGGGCTACACCAGCCTGATGCTCAACCGCTGGGACCGCCTGGCGGACGACCAGAAGAAGATGATGCTCGAGCAGGTCAACCACGACGCCGACCGGGTGACCCGCCTCATCACCGAGCTGCTCGACATCAGCCGTCTCGAGACCGGCCGCCTGATCCTGCGCCGCCAGATGGTGGACCTGGCCCGCCTGGCGGCCACCGTGGTGGAGAAGGTGGCCATGGAGTACCCCGAGCTCGAGGCCTCGACCGACTTCCCCCCGGATTTCCCGAAGGTCTACGCCGACCCCGACAAGGTGGAACAGGTCCTCACCAACCTGGTGGAGAACGCCTGCAAGTACGCCTCACCCCAGGGCCTTCGCATCGCCGGAACGGCTCGCGCCGACAGCGTGTCGGTGGGGGTCCACGACCGGGGGGAGGGGATCCCGTCCACCGACCTGCCCAAGGTGTTCACCAAGTTCTTCCGTCGCTCGGTCGGCCGGCCCACCGGGTCGGGGCTCGGGCTGTGGATCAGCCGGGGGCTGGTGGAATCGCACGGTGGCGAGCTGCGGGCCGAGTCCGTGGTGGGTGAGGGATCCACTTTTACGTTTACGCTTCCCCTTCTCGATCTGGACAAGCTGCAGGAACAGTGAGCTCACCCCCCGAAACCCAACTCTCCGCCCTGATCTCCGCCGCCCTCGACGAGGGCCGCCGCCGCCTGGAGGAGGCCGCTGACCGGCCGGCCTTCCTCGACGCCGAGCGCGAGGTCCTGGGAAAAAGGTCCGAGATCTCCGCGCTGAACACCCGGCTGAAGGACCTGGCCCCCGACGACAAGCGCGCCGCCGGGGCCGCCATCAACGAGGCCCGCCGGTCGCTGGAGGACACCGCGGCCAAGCTGCGGGCCGAGTGGGACGGGCGGGCCCGGGCCGAGCAGGTCGCCGCCGAGCGCCTGGACCTGACCGAGATCGTGGCCGGCCCGGCCCGGCCCCCGCTGGCCCGTTCCGGGCGCGGTGTCGGGCACCTGCACCTGGTGACCCAGACCCGCGACGAGCTCGAGGACACCTTCGTGGCCATGGGCTTCCAGGTGGCCGAGGGCCCGGAGGCCGAGACCGACTTCTACAACTTCGAGGCCCTCAACATGCCCCCCGCCCACCCGGCCCGGGGCATGTGGGACACCCTGTACCTGCGCCTCGGGGAGCCCGAAACGGTGCTGCTGCGCACCCACACCTCGCCGGTGCAGATCCGGCTGATGGAGTCGGGCCGGCTGCCCATCTACGCGGTGATGCCCGGCCGCTGCTACCGGCGCGACACACCCGACGCCCGCCATCTCCCGGTGTTCCACCAGATCGAGGGGCTGGTGGTCGACGAGGGCATCACCTTCGGAGACATGGCCGGGGTGATCGAGGCGTTCACCACGTCCTTCTTCGGGCCGGGCATCCACTCCCGGCTACGGCCCTCGTACTTCCCCTTCACCGAGCCCTCGGCGGAGTTCGAGGTCACCTGCCCGATCTGCGGGGGTGACGGCTGCCGGACCTGCAGCGGCTCCGGCTGGATCGAGCTGGGCGGCTGCGGGATGGTGGACCCGAACGTGTTCGCCGCTGTCGGGATCGACCCCGAGGTCTACAGCGGCTTCGCCTTCGGCTTCGGCATCGACCGCCTGGCCCAGGTGCGGGCCGAGCTGTCGGACATGCGGGCCCTGCTCGACAACGACATCCGTTTCCTCACCCAGTTCTAGGAGCCCCCGATGCGCGCCCCCCTTTCCTGGCTCCGCGACTACGCCCCGCTCGACGCCCCCGTCGACCGGCTGGCCGCCATCCTCTCCGAGCTCGGCCTGGTGGTCGAGGGCGTCGAGCACGTCGGTGCCGGCCTCGGGGACGTGGTCGTGGCCCGGGTCCTCGACATCCGCCCCCACCCCGACGCCGACCGCATCCGCCTGGTCGACGTCGACCCCGGCGACGGCGGCCCGCTGCAGATCGTCTGCGGGGCGTGGAACTTCTCCACCGGTGACCTGGTGCCGCTCGCCCCGGTCGGGGCGGTGCTGCCCGGCGACTTCAAGATCGCCAGGCGCAAGATGCGCGGTGAGATCTCCAACGGGATGCTGTGCTCGGCCCGGGAGCTGGAGCTGGCCGAGCCGCCCGGCGCCGAGGACGGGCTCCTGATCCTGGAACCCGGCGTAGCCCCGCCCGGCACCCCCCTGGCCGAGGCCCTCGGGATCGAACCGGATGTGGTGTTCGACCTCGACGTCAGCCCCAACCGGCCCGATGCCCTGTGCATGGCCGGCGTGGCCCGGGACCTGGCTGGCGCGCTCGGCGAGACCTGGTCGTGGCCGGCCCTCCCGGAGCCGCCCGCCCCGGACCCCGGGCTGGGCCGCGCCCCGGTCACCGTCGAGTCCGGCGACCTGTGCCCCCGCTTCAGCGCCACCATCCTCGAGGGGGTCCCCGACGGCCCGTCCCCGCAATGGTTGGCCCGCCGGCTGACCCTGGCCGGGATGCGGCCGATCAACGCCGTGGTGGACGTGTCCAACTACGTCATGCTGGACCTGGGCCAGCCCAACCACGCCTACGACCTGGACCGCCTGGGTGGCCACGGCATCTCGGTCCGCCGGGGCCGGCCGGGCGAGAAGCTCGAGACCCTCGATGGGGTGGAACGCCGCCTGGGCCCGGACGACTGCGTCATCTGCGATGCCGACGGGACCCCGGTCGGGGTCGGAGGGATCATGGGCGGCGCCGACGCCGAGATCGGGCCGGGCACCCGCCGGGTGCTGCTCGAAGCGGCGTGGTTCGACCCGCTGGCCATCGCCCGCACCGGCAAGCGCCTCGGTCTCTCCTCGGAGGCCCGGGTCCGCTTCGAGCGGGGCGTGGACCCCGCCGTCGCCCTCCGGGCGGCCGACCGGTTCGTCGCCCTCCTGGCGTCGGTGCCGGGCGGGGAGGGGCTGCGCCGGGGCCCGGCGGTCGACGTGCGAGACGACGACCACCTGCCCGGGGCCCCGGTCCTGAGCCTGCGGACCGCCCGGACCAACTCCATCCTGGGGACGTCGCTGTCCGACGAGGACCTGCCCCGCCTGCTCGAGCCCATCGGCTTCGCCTGCCGGCCCGACGGCGAAGGCCGTTTCTCGGTGACGGTGCCCACCTGGCGCCTGGAGTGCAGCCGGGAGATAGACCTGATCGAGGAGGTGGCCCGGATGTGGGGCTACCGGCGGATCGAGCGCCGGGTGCCGGCCGGGGCCCACCGCCACTCCGCCGGCCTGACCGCCCGCCAGCGGGAGCGGCGCCGCATCCGTTCGGTGCTGTCGGGCGCCGGGTTCGACGAGGCGTGGACCACCACCTTCCTCGGCCCCGGCGACCTGGACCGGGCCGGCCTGGACCCCGCCGCGGTGGAGGTGGAGAACCCCCTCGACCGCTCGGAGTCGCTGCTGCGCACCTCGCTCCTGCCCGGCCTGCTGAAGGCCCTGCGCTTCAACCTGGACCGCCAGATCGACGACCTGGCCCTGTTCGAGATCGGCCGGGTGTTCGCCCTGCCGAGCGGTGACGGCCCCACCCCCGACGAAGCCGAGCACCTGGGGCTGGTGACCCTGCCGGCTCGCGGGGCCGGCCCCGACACCGCAGCGGTGGAGGCCGCGGTGCGGGCCTGGGTGTACCTCAGCGACGCGCTGCGCCTGGCCGACCCGGAGATGGAAGCCGCCGCCCTGCCCGGGCTGCACCCGGGCCGGGGCGCCCGGCTGCTCGGCGCCGGCCGGGAGCTGGGCATGGTCGGGGAGGCGGACCCGTCGGTGGCCGACGCCTACGGGCTGTCCGGGCGGGTCGGCTACCTGCAGCTGTCCCTCGACGCCCTCGAGGGCGCGGCCCGCCGGCCCCGCCTGGCCCGCGACGTCAGCCGGTACCCGGCCTCCGACGTGGACCTGGCCCTGGTGGCCGCCGACGCCGTCACCGCCGCCCAGCTGGCCGCTACCCTGCGCCAGGCCGGGGGCGACCTGATCGAGGACGTCACCCTCTTCGACACCTACCGGGGTGGGCAGCTGGGCGCGGGGCGGCGCAGCCTGGCGTTCCGGGTCCGGTTCCGGGCCCTGGACCGCACCCTCGACGACGCCGAGCTGGCCGGCCTGCGGGGCCGGCTGATAGAGGCGGCCGGCCGGGCCGGCGCCGAGCTGCGCCAGTAGGCCCGGGCGCTCACAGCCGGCGGATGCGGGCGATCCTCTCGGTCCGGTAGCTGGCCACCTTCACGCTCCAGCTGTCGAGCGGTCGGGGCCGGTCGTTTCCGAAGAAGGTGGTCAGGGGGCCCTCCAGCGTGTAGGAGTCGGCTCCCTCGACCCGCTCGGTGGTGTCGTCGTTGAGGGTGACTTCGAAGGACATGCCACCATGGTGGGACCGACCCCTTGTGGGAAACCAGAGGTCGGGGCCTGTGTTTATCCTGTTCGTTCGCATGGTTATGCAAAGACATGTATAGTACGGCGGTGGGCAAGACCATGAAGACGGCCGTGTTCGGCGCCTCGGGCTATGCCGGCGCCGAGCTGATGCGTCTGGCGGCCGGCCATCCGGACCTCGACGTGAAGCTGGCCACCGCCGACAGTCAGGCCGGGGGCCGGCTGGCCGACCTGTACCCCAGCCTGGCGCCGGCCTACCCCGACCTGGTACTCCAGGAGGCCGACCCGGTGTCCGCCGACGGGCTCGACGTGGCCTTCCTGGCCCTCCCGCACGGAGCATCGCAGCACCTGGTCCCGGAGCTCCGCAAGCGGGTGGGGACGGTGGTGGACCTGGCCGCGGACTTCCGGCTGAAGGACCCCTCCCTCTACCCGGAGTGGTACGGGGAGGCGCACCGGGTCCCAGCGATGCTGGCCGAGGCGGCGTTCGGGATACCCGAACTGTTCCGCGACGGCCTGGCCGGCGCCACCCTCATCGCCGCCGCCGGCTGCTACGTGACCGCCGCGGCCCTGGCCCTGGCCCCCCTCGTCCGGGCCGGAGCCGTCCAGCCCGACGGCGTGGTGGTCGACGCTGCAAGTGGCGTCTCCGGGGCCGGCCGGGTGCCCAAGCCCAACACCCACTTCAACGCCGTCGACGAGGACTTCACGGCCTACGGCCTGCTCCGGCACCGCCACACCCCGGAGATGGAGCAGGCCACGGGGGCCCGCATCCTCTTCACCCCCCACCTGGCCCCCATGAACCGGGGGATCCTGGCGACCTGCTACGCCCGGCCGGCCGGACCCGCCCCCGATCCTCTTGGGGTGCTGGAGGAGTTCTACCGGGACGAGCCGTTCGTGGTGGTGTCGGAGCGTTCGCCGTCGACCAAGGCCACGCTCGGGTCCAACAGCGCCCACCTGACGGCCCGCCACGACGAGCGCACCGGCTGGGTCATGGCCATCTGCGCCATTGACAACCTGACCAAGGGAGCCGCCGGGCAGGCCGTGCAGTGCGCCAACGTGGCTCTGGGCCTGCCCGAGACGGCCGGCCTGCCGGTCGTGGGGCTCTACCCGTGACCGGCCCGCAGGAGAAAGCCGAGATCCTGGTGGAGGCCCTGCCGTACATACGGCGGTTCTGGGGCCGGATCGTGGTGGTGAAGTACGGCGGCAACGCCCTGGCCGCCGGGTCGGGGGGCGGGGAGGACCCCCTGCCGTCGTTCGCCGAGGACATCGTGTTGATGCGGTCGGTAGGGATGCGCCCGCTGGTCGTACACGGCGGGGGACCGCAGATCGGCGAGCTGATGAACCGCCTGGGCAAGGTCCCGGAGTTCGTCGGCGGCCTGCGCGTCACCGACGCCGAGACCCTCGACATCGCCCGCATGGTGCTGGTCGGCAAGGTGAATCGTGACATCGTCAGCGCCATCAACATCCACGGCCCGCTGGCTGTCGGTGTATCGGGCGAGGACGCCGGGCTGATCAGCGCGTCGGCCATGGACCCGCAGCTGGGCTACGTGGGGGAGGTGGCGGCCATCAACCCGGACCTGCTGCTGCGGCTGCTGGCCGAGGATCTCATCCCGGTGGTGGCCACGATCGGCTCGGACAGCACCGGTCAGGCCTACAACATCAACGCCGACACCGCCGCCGGCGCTCTGGCCGCCGCAGTCGAGGCGGCCAAGCTCGTGTACCTCACGGACGTGGACGGAATCCGCACCGACCGTCACGACCCGGCCACCCGGCTGTCGGGGGCGACGGTCGGCGAGCTCGAGGCCATGATCGCCGACGGCACGGTCGACGGCGGCATGATCCCCAAGGTCCGCTCCTGCATCGGAGCGGTCACGGGCGGCGTGGGCCAGGCCCACATCCTCGACGGCAGCCAGCCGCACGCCCTCCTGCTCGAGATCTTCACCCACGAAGGAGTCGGAACCATGGTGACGCCCGCATGACCGGACACGACCGGCCCGCTGACCGGTTGATGGAGACCTATCCGCCCCGGCCGGTCACCTTCGTGCGGGGCGAGGGCAGCCGGCTGTGGGACGAGGACGGCCGGGCCTACCTGGACTTCCTGTCCGGTCTGGCGGTGACCTCGCTCGGCCACGCCCACCCGGCGGTGGCCGACGCGCTGTGCCAGCAGGCCGGCACTCTGCTGCACGTGTCGAACCTGTACGGCACCGTCCCCCAGCGGGAGGTGGCGGCCACCCTGGACCGGCTGGTCGACGCCGGCCCCGGCCGGGTGTTCTTCTGCAACAGCGGAGCGGAGGCCAACGAGGCGGCCATCAAGCTGGCCCGCAAATGGGGCGGTCGGGGCCGCCACGTCGTGGTCAGCGCCTACGGCTCGTTCCACGGGCGCACCCTGGCCACCCTCCACGCCACCGGTCAGCCGGCCAAGCACGAGGCGTTCCAGCCGCTGCCCGAGGGCTTCCGTCACGTCGCCTGGCGGGATCCCGAGGAGCTCGACAAGGCCATCGACGACACCGTGGCCGCCGTGCTGATCGAGCCGGTGCAGGGGGAGGGGGGCGTGCAGCCGGCCGGGCAGGAGTACTTCGAGGCGGTGCGGCGGATCTGCGACGAGCACCAGATCCTGATGATGGTCGACGAGGTGCAGACCGGGCTCGGCCGGACCGGCCGGTGGTTCGCCTTCCACCACTACGGCGTCCGCCCGGACGTGGTCACCATGGCCAAGGCCCTCGGCAACGGGGTGCCCATCGGCGCGTGCTGGGCCCGCGACGAGGTGGCCTCGGCCTTCCGGCCGGGCGACCACGCCACCACCTTCGGGGGCCAGCCGCTGGCCACCGCCGCGGCCCGGGCCGTGCTCGAGGTGATGGAGCGAGAGGACGTCCCGGCCCGGGCCGCCAGGGCGGGGGAGAGGCTGGTCGCCGCCCTGGAGGCGGTGCCCGGGATCGCGACCGTGCGGGGCCTGGGGCTCCTTATCGCCGCCGAGCTCGAAGGGGACCGCCCGGCCGCCGAGGTGGCGGCCGCCGCCCTCGGGGCCGGCCTGGTCGTCAACCCGGTCACCGCCTCGGCGCTGCGGCTGGCCCCGTCGCTGCTGGTCAGCGACGACGAGATCGACGAGGCCGCCGCCATCCTGGGCCGGGTGCTGGCATGAGGCACCTGCTGGAGGTCGACGACCTGAGCGAGGCGGAGCTGGCCGAGGTGCTGGACCTGGCCGCCCCGGAGCAGGCCGAGCCGGTGCTGGCCGGTCGGGGCGTGGCCCTCATCTTCGAGAAGCCGTCCAACCGCACCCGTAACGCCTGCGAGATGGCGGTGGTCGGCCTGGGCGGTCACCCCGTGAGCATCCGCGGCGAGGAGATCGGCCTCGGGGTGCGCGAGACCGTGGACGACGTGACGCGGGTGCTGGCCCGCTACCACGCTCTGATCGGGGCCCGGGTGTACGACCACGCCCACCTGGAAGCCATGGCCGGGGTGGACCAGGTGCCCATCGTCAACCTGCTGTCGGATTTCGCCCACCCCACCCAGATCGTGGCCGACCTCATCACCTTGAGGGACCGCTGGGGCCAGCTGGAGGGCCGGTCCGTGGCCTGGATCGGCGACGGCAACAACGTGGCCCGTAGCCTGGTCCTCGGCGCCGCCCTGACCGGCATGAGCGTGAGAGTGGCCTGCCCGGCCGGCCACGAGGTGGACCAGGTCGCCGTCGACGGGGCCCGCTCGCGCGGGGTGGAGGTGTTCCAGACCACCGACCCGGCGGAGGCCGCCGAGGGGGCCGACTGCCTGTACACCGACGTGTGGGTGTCCATGGGCCAGGAGTCCGAGGCCGCGGCCCGGATGGACGCCTTCGCCGGCTACCGGGTCACCGAACAGCTGATGGCCCGGGCCGCGCCCGGCGCCGTCTTCCTGCACTGCCTGCCCGCCCACCGGGGCCTCGAGGTCGACGCCGCGGTGATCGACGGCCCGGCCAGCGCGGTCTGGGACCAGGCCGAGAACCGCATGCACGCGGCGCGGGCCCTCTTCCTGTGGCTGATGCGCCAGTGAAGCTGTCGAAGACCCAGCGCCAGCACCGGGTCATCCAGATCCTCGAGCAGTCGGCGGTCTCATCCCAGCAGCGGCTGGTGGAGCTTCTCTCGGAAGCCGGCGTGGAGGCCACCCAGGCCACCGTGTCGCGCGACCTGGAGGAGATCGGGGCGGTCAAGGTCCGCGCCGCCGGCGGCGAATCGGTCTATGCGGTGCCGGATCTGCCCAAGGACCGGCTGGCCCCCGAGGACCACCTGCGGCGGGTCCTCGGGGAGTGGGTGGTGGAGGTCACCTGGTCGGCCAACCTGGTGGTCGTGCGCACCCCTCCCGGGTGCGCCCATGTGGTGGCGTCGGCCCTGGACCGGGCCGGGCTGCCGGAGATCCTCGGCACGGTGGCCGGCGACGACACCATGATCGTCGTGGCCGTCGAGGAGGTCGGGGGGGCCGAGCTGGCCGGGCGCCTTAGCTCCCTGGCCGGTCTGTAAGTGTTGTCGCCGACTATGAGCCGACTATGAGCAAGGAAAGGCGATCCGTGGCCAACCGCCCGGTGCCCCCGCACCTGTATCCCCGAGCGGGCGGCGCCCGCTCGGCCCCCGGAACCACCATCACCACCGGGCCGGTGGCGCCGTGACCCTGTGGCAGGGTCGCTTCGGCGACGACGGTCCGGCCGAGGAGCTGCTGCGCTACACCGTCAGCATCGACTACGACTCCCGCCTGGCCGCCGACGACGTGGCCGGCTCCAAGGCCCATGTCAGGGGTCTGGTCTCGGCCGGGATCATCTCCGACGACGACGGCAAGATCCTGGCTGCGGCCCTGGATCGGGTGAAGGAGGAGCTGGCCACCGGGGTGCTGGCCTTCAAGCCCGGCGACGAGGACGTACACACCCTGGTCGAACGGCGCGTCACCGAGCTGGCCGGAAGCGTGGGGGCCCGTCTCCACACCGGGCGCAGCCGCAACGACCAGGTGGCAACCGACCTGCGGCTGTTCACCAAGCGCGAGCTGCGGGTCACCGCCGGCCGCCTGGTGGACCTGGCCGGGGTGCTGCTCCAACGGGCCAGGGAGGCCGGTGACGCCTACCTGCCGGGTTACACCCACCTGCAGCGGGCCCAGCCGGTGCTGCTGGCCCACCACCTGCTGGCTCACGGCTGGGCGCTCCTTCGCGACGTGGACCGCCTGGAGGACGCCCGCCGGAGGGCCGACGTGTCACCCCTCGGAGCGGGGGCGCTGGCCGGGTCGTCCCTGCCCCTCGATCCCGACCTGACCGCCGCGGAGCTGGGCTTCGCCCGCCGCTTCGACAACTCCCTCGACGCGGTGTCCGACCGCGACTTCGTGGCCGAGTCCCTCTTCGCCCTCACCATGGTCGGGGTCCACCTGTCGCGTATGGGCGAGGAGCTGGTCCTCTGGTCGAGCGATGAGTTCGGCTTCGCCACCCTCTCCGACGCCTACTCCACCGGGAGCTCCATGCTCCCGCAGAAGAAGAACCCCGACATCGCCGAGCTGGCCCGGGGCCGGGCCGGCCGGCTGATCGGAAACCTGACCGGCCTCCTCGCCACGCTCAAAGGGTTGCCGCTGTCGTACAACCGGGACCTGCAGGAGGACAAGGAGCCGCTCTTCGACGCCTTCGATCAGATCAACGGCGGACTGGCCGCGGTGGCGGGCATGGTCGCCACCGCCACCTGGAACCTGGACCGGATGCAGGCCGCAGCCGACACCCCCTACGCCGCGGCCATCGACCTGGCCGAGTGGCTGGTGGCCCGGGGCATGCCGTTCCGGGAGGCCCATGCGGTGGTCGGGGGCCTGGTGCGCGACTCGATCGGCCGCCGGGTGCCCCTGGCGGAGCTGGTGGAGGCCCACCCGGCCCTCGGGGCGGAAGCGGTCGGGCTGCTCGAGCCGGGTGTACCCGTCACCCGCCGGGTCACCCCCGGCGGAGCCGGCCCGGACCCGGTACGGGACCAGCTGCGCCGTTTCGAGTCGGAGCTGGCCGCGTCCGCCGAGCGGGTGGGGCGCACCGGTACCAGGTGAACCCCTGCCCGCCGTTCGCGGCGGCGGTCCTGCCCCGGAGCTTCTACGCCCGGCCCGCGGTAGAGGTGGCCCCCAGCCTCCTCAACAAGCTGGTGGTCCGCCCGGACGGGCGGGCCGGGCGGATCATCGAGGTCGAGGCCTATGCCGGCGCCGCCGATCCGGCATCCCACGCCTACCGGGGCCGCACCCGGCGCAACGCCACCATGTTCGGCCATCCCGGCCATCTCTACGTGTACTTCAGCTACGGGGTGCACTGGTGCGCCAACGTGGTGACCGGAGCCGAAGGTGAGGCCGCCGCGGTGCTGCTGCGGGCCCTCGACCCGGTGGCCGGCCTCCCGCTCATGAGGCAGGCCCGCTGGAGGGACCAGAAGCGCCAGGTGGACCGGGACCTGTGTCGCGGCCCGGGTCGGCTGTGCCAGGCGTTGGGAATCGACCGATCCTTCGACGGGGCCGACCTCACCGGCGGCGGCCCGGTCTGGCTGGCCGACGACGGGACGGCCCCGCCGCCGGAGCCGGCGGTATCCCCCCGGGTGGGGATATCGGCGGCGCAGGACCGCCTGTGGCGGTTCGCGGTGGCGAACCACCAAGGAGTTTCGGGCTCGCGTTAGTCTTCGCTGGACCTGTCGGGAGGATTTGCCCGGATGGCGGTGAATTTCCATGTGACGTACAACCGGACAGCCGCCGACCGGCTGATCCCGGGGATACAGGAAGGTTCCGCTTGACGCTCCCCAAGGTCCTCGCGGTGGCCGTCGGCTCGGTCCTGGCCACCGGCACGGCGGCCGCTCTGGCCCTGCCGACGCACCCGGCTCCAGCCGGTGGTCCGGCCGAGCTGGCTGCGGCCGCCGGCCGCACCGCCGCCCGGTCGGCCCCGGCCCCCTCCACCGCCACCACGGTGCGTTCCGGTTCGGTGTCGGGCTCCCAGATGGGTGGGGGACTGGCGGTGCCGGCCTCGCAGGTCCCCATCTCGTCGGGGCTGGACCCGGCCTCGCCGGCGCAGTCGCCGCTTTCACCCTCCAGCGGCCCGGCGGTCGACCTGCCGGTCCCCTCGGCCGGCTCACTGCCGGCGGTCAGCCCGCTGAAGAAGGTCGTGACCCCCGACGCGGTGGTGATGCTGAGGGGCCCGCTGAGCGCCGCCCAGCTGGCCGCGGTGCCGAAGCTGAAGGGCCTGGCCGGCGTCGAGACGGTCGACACCGGCACCGTCGACCTCGACGGTGCCCCGGTGGTGGCGTTCGGGGTCGACCCCGACACCTTCCGGGCCTACACCCCTCCGGCCAGTGCCAGCTCCGACCGCCTGTGGCAGTACCTGGCCGGAGGCTCCCTGGTGTCGTCCTACGAGATGGCCAAGGACCGCAAGCTGGCCCTGGGTCAGCCGGAGACCATCACCGCTCCGGCCAGCGCCCCGGTCCAGGGCTGGATGGGGGCCTTCGCGGCCATCGGGCTGCCCGGGGTCGACCTGCTGGTCGACTCGACCTATTCCAAGGACCTGCACCTGACGCCTGACTCCGGTCTGGTGGTCTCGGCACCCTCGCTCGGCGGGCCGGCCCTGCAACAGGAGCTGATGTCGGCCCTGCCGGGGGCGGCGGTGGAACTGCTGCACCCCGATCAGGTGCCGACCAGCCTGTCGGGCAACAGCCTGAGCAGCGTGACCCGGCAGAAGATCGTGTCCGCTGCCATGTCCCGCCAGGGCCTGCCCTACGTGTGGGGTGCCACCGGACCTGACTCCTTCGACTGCTCGGGGCTGGTCCAGTGGGCCTACCGGCAGGCCGGGATCCTGATGCCCAGGGTGGCGGCCGAGCAATTTCTCACGGGCGACCACGTCCCACTGGCCGACGCCCAACCGGGGGACCTGCTGTTCTGGACCTATGACCCGAACGACCCCGGGTACGTCGACCACGTGGCCATCTACCTGGGTAACGGCCTGATGGTGGTGGCCCCCCATACCGGCACGAACGTGCAGGTCACGAGCGTGCCGACCGCCGATTTCGCCGGCGCTGTCCAGGTCGTGACCAAGGGCTCGTGAGCCCGCCGCCCGAGGCCCCCGGCAAGAAATCCAGCCCCCGACTGGCGCCCCCGGTCACCGGCTGTTAACTTCATCTTCGCTTCGAAACGGCACCCCCCGCCGGAAGCTTGCAGGATCCGGGAAACCGGGCTTGACAAGATACGGAACGGTCGGTACAGTGAGAAGCCGCCTCGAACGGCCCGCAAGGGCTGGGAGAGACAAACGGTCCGCCGGTTGCGGCCCTTACGGGCTGAAGTCGACGGACAAGCATAAGGGAAGCACCTCCAACCAGTCTGGTTGTGTGCGCCCCGGAGCGGTGCTCCTTGAAAACGGAACAGAGGAAGTTAAAAGCTAGTGCGGGCATCTC
>JAKAXN010000438.1 GCA_021816565.1 Actinomycetes bacterium | reverse complement strand
CCTCGGGGGTGACACCGGACCGGCTCAGCTGGTAGGCCCGCTCGACCAGGGCGTCGGGACCGGCCGCGGGAGCCGGGGGGAGTTGGGGGGAGGACGTGCTCATGGCGCCCCGAATGCTAGGAGAAAGCCCCCGGGTCGGGGGAAACGGCGGCTGGAGGGGCGGCCGACCCGCCCGGGCGGGCTAGGAGAAGCAGCGGCGGGGTACCCGGCTGGCGGCTGAGAGGTTGTCCCGGCCCCAGCTGGCCAGGTGACGCCACGCCACCTGCTCGCCACTGACGGCGCCGGTGATGAGATTCATCATGAAGCTGTCGCCGGGGGAGACGGTGGTGGTGAGATGCCGCTCGGGAGCGGCCACGCTGGTTACCGCCACCCGGTAGAAGTCCTCGACGGGGTCTTGCGAGATGCGCACGGTCACGGCGCGTTCCCGGTCCACGGGTACGGTCTGCTCAGCTACCAACTGCTCGTCTTCCGCCACGGCTCGACTTCTCCCGTCCGGTCGGTTAACACCCTTCAGTTTGACTCTAGCCAGATTATCGGAGGCCGCAATCCGGCCCCTGAGCCACGTGGGCAACCCCGAAAATCCGGCGGAACGGAAAGATCGTGCGCCCGGCCCCGTCCCGGGGGTAGGCCGCCCGCAGCACCGCGGCGTAGGCCGCGAGGAACTCCTCCTCGTCGCCGGGCCGGCCCCCTGGGGCCCGCAGCGCTTCGAGCACGGGCCGCAGGGCCGTGCCTTTCACCCAGTCGAGCACCGGGTCGGGGCCCGACAGCACCTGGAGGTAGGTCGTCTCCCACACGTCGACGCCGGCCGCCCGGGGGTTGGTGAGCAGGGATTCGAGGTACTCCTCCGGCTCGTGGGCCGACGGGCCGCCCTCCACGGCCTTCCCCAGGGTCTCCTTCCACCGCTGCGACAGCGCCAGCTCCCGCATCAGCACATGGCTCGGACGGGAGAAGTTGGCCGGTACCTGGAACGCCAGGCAGCCCCCGGCGGCCACCGCGTCCAGCAAGCCCGGTAGCAGGGCCAGGTGCCCGGGGAGCCACTGCAGGGTGGCGTTGCAGACGATGACGTCGGCCGGGCGGTCGGGCCGCCAGGTGGCCAGGTCGCCCTGACGGAACTCCAGACGGCCCGGGCGGGTCAGCTGGGCGGCCTGCTCGATCATCTCCTCGGAGCTGTCGATTCCCGTCACCAGCGCCGCCGGCCACCGATCCGACAAAGCCGCTGTCATGTTCCCCGGGCCGCAGCCCAGGTCCACCACGGCAGCCGGAGATTCGACCCCGATCCGGGCCACCAGGTCACCGAAGGGCCGGCCCCGCTCATCGGCGAAGCGCAGATACTGCGTCGGGTCCCACGTCGTGCCCATCGGCCAACCTCCGTCTCGGGGGGAGATACTCGCGCCGGCTGGGAAGTGGGCGCGACGGCCGATCCGCCCGGGGTGGGTATCTTCGGAAAAAGCGATGGCCGTGCAGCTGGAGACATCCCGAACCGAGGCCAGCCGTCCGGCCAGGGGCCGGTCGCGCCGGGCCCGGTGGCTGATCAGGGCCACCATAGCCATGATGACCGCCGCCACCCTGCTGGCGGCAGCCGCAGCCCTGCTGCTGGTGACCACCCCGTCGGTGGGCAACGCCCCGGTGCTGGTGCGGCGGATCCTGGCCGCCCACGACGCGCCGAGCGACGGCGGGGTGATCCCGGCCAAGGTGGCCGACGCCCTCCTGGCCACCGAGGACAGCCGGTTCTACAGCGACCCGGCGCTGGACCCGCAGGGCACGGCCCGGGCCATCTGGGGCCTCGTCACCCGCAACCCCAACGAGGGCGGTGCCACCCTGGAGGTCCAGCTGGCCAAGCTGCTCTACACCCCCAACCGCTCCGACCCGGAGGCGCTGGTCGAGCAGGTGGCGCTGGCCATCAAGCTGGACCACGACTTCACCAAGAAACAGATCCTGGCCATGTACCTCGACGCCGCCTACTTCGGCGACGGGGCCTACGGGATCACCTCCGCGGCCCAGCACTATTTCGGTCGCAGCCCGGAGCAGCTGAGCTGGGGGCAGGCCTCGCTCCTGGCCGGCCTGGTCCAGGCCCCCAGCGCCTACAACCCGGTCCACCACCTGCGGCTGGCCCTGCTGCGCCGGGATCACGTGCTGGCCCGGCTGGAGGCGGTGGGCACCCTGAGTGCCGCCCAGGTCCGGGCCGTGCAGGCCGAGCCGCTCGACCCGGCGGTGCCCTTCAGCGGCTGAGCGGCGGTGAGCCGGAGGCCGCACCGGGTAAGGTGGCGGTCGGCCCGGGGACGTAGCTCAGTTGGCTAGAGCACCTGCTTTGCAAGCAGGGGGTCGTGGGTTCGAGTCCCATCGTCTCCACTCCGGAAAACCCAGGCGTGGCCTGGGTTTTGTCGTTCCTGGGGCTGTGGATAAGTGGCTGGTCGGCTCCGTCGGAGGTGCTTCATCGGGTCGGGCATGACGTGAGGCGGGATGGCGACTGTCCGCCGCCCGGCCTTCGTCTTCGGCGGTCCGAGCCATGTTGCGGTGGTGGCCGAGCGCTACGGTGGGCCGTGGTCATCGCCGCCCGGCAGCAACGAATGGTCCTGGTCGCCCTGCGCCGGTCCCGCCGGGCCCGTCGAATCCAGGACTTCGATTTTTTCGACGCCCTGTACCGGGTGTACGTCACGGCCATCGTCGGTGGAGTGGCGGTGTGGCTTCTGTCCGGCGTGACCGGCGATCAGCGCGTAGGGGCAGCAGCCCTGGCCGCGGTGCTCCGCCACGGGGCCCAGGTGGTGGGCCTGGCCATCGCCCTGATCTGGGCGGTGGGGCTTCGTTCGGGAGGCCGGGGAGGACCGTTGGTGGTCGAAGCTGCCGAGGTCCGCCACGTGCTCATGGCACCCCTGGACCGCTCCTTGACCCTGCGCGGACCGGCCGTGCGCCAGATCCGCTTCGGCGCCCTGGTCGGGGCCGGGCTTGGCGGCGTGGCCGGCCTGCTGGCGTTCCGTCGTCTGCCGGGCCATGCAGCCGCATGGGTGGCGTCCGGGGCCGGGGTCGGCGCTCTGGCCGTGGCTGGAGCCTTCGGTTTGGCCCTGATCGTGTCCGGCCGACGTTTGGGGCGGTGGGTCGGCGGTGCCTTGGCGGTGGTTGTGGTCGGCTGGTCCGCCGCAGACCTGGCGCTGCTGGGGGTCACTTCGCCGGCTACCTTCCTGGGTCAGGCGGCTCTGTGGCCCCTGCGGTGGAGACCGACGGGCTTCGTGGGGGCATTGGTGGCTCTTGGGCTGGTGGCGGCGGGGATAGCGGGGGTCGGGGGTAGCTCCCTCGAGGCAGCCGAACGGCGCTCGACTCTGGTCGGCCAGATCCGTTTCGCGGCAACCCTCCGCGATCTGCGTACCGTCGTGGTGCTACGCCGTCAGCTGTCCCAGGAGCTCCCGCGCAGCCGGCCATGGTTTCGCCTCCCGCCGTGGCCCGACTCGGCCGGTTGGCACCGGAGCTGGCACAGCCTTCTGCGCTTCCCACTATTGCGACTGACCCGCCTCGTGATGCTCGGCGGAGCTGCCGGGGCGGCCCTGGCGGGAGCCTGGCGGGGTACCACACCACTGGTGATAGCGGCCGGGGTGGCGCTCTACATCGCCGCGCTCGACGCGGTGGAGCCGATCGGCCAGGAACTCGATCACCCGGACCGGCGCGACGGCCACCCCCGCCCGGCTGGGATGCTGTATCTCTCCCAGACGGGACCGCCACTCGTGCTGATGGGTCTGATCGGAATGGTCGCCGCCGGGGTAATGGTCGCGCTGGTCGGCACGGGCCCGGCCGCGGGGGCCGGGCTGGTGGACGCCGTTCCAGCCGGCTGGTGCGCCCTGGCCGGGGGTGCCATCAGCGTGATCCAGGGGCCGCCCCCGCTCTTCAGCGACGCCGGCAGCCTGATGCCTCCCGAGATAGCCGGGGCCCGGGCCGTGCTGCGGTTGGTGTGGCCCCCGGTGGTGGCGACTGTCGGCGTGCTCCCCGTGCTGGCCGCCCGTCATCTGGCCGCCGGTCGGAGCCCGGCAGGGGTGGTCGGCGGGCTGGCCATCGCGGTGCTCCTGCTGGTGGGGGCCGTGGGCGT
>JAKAXN010000437.1 GCA_021816565.1 Actinomycetes bacterium | reverse complement strand
TGGCCGGCCTGCGGGTACCCCGGACCGGGCTGGTGTTCGAGGCGCTGGTGCCGGCGGTGCTGCACCAGAAGATCCAGGGTCGCGACGCCGCCCACTCGTGGGCCTGGCTGGTCCACCGGCACGGCCAGCCGGCTCCGGGGCCGCCCGAGCCGGCGGCCGGGATGCCGATCGGGATGATGGTGCCCCCGGCCCCCGGGCGCTGGGCAGCCGTGCCGCAGTGGGACTGGCGGCGAGCCGGGGTGGAGCCGTTCGCCGCCCGGGTGATCACGGCCGCGGCCCGGCGGGCCGGGCGCCTCGACCGGATGGCCGCCCCGGCGTCGGGAGCCGACCTGGAGTCGCTGTACCGGGCGCTCACGTCCATCCCCGGAGTGGGTCGCTGGACCGCCGCCGAGGTCGGCCACCGGGCCCTCGGCGACGCTGACGCCCTGTCGGTCGGCGACTACCACCTGGGATCGCTGATCGGGTGGGGCCTGGCCGGCCGGCAGATGCCCGAGGACGAGGCGGTGGCCCTGCTCGAGCGGTGGCGGCCCCACCGCT
Source organism: Actinomycetes bacterium (assembly GCA_021816565.1). The sequence continues at coordinate 3,551 of JAKAXN010000437.1, read as the reverse complement.
ACCGGGTCATGCGGCTCCTGGAGCTGACGCCCGAGGCGTGGCCGCCCCGCCGGGGCCCGCGCCTGGCCCGCCCGGAGCACCGCCACGGCATCTGCTGAGATCCGGCTCCTCCCGGCCTGGAACAACGGGGCCGTCCCGATTGTTCACCCCGATCGTGCTGGTAGAGATCTGGTCAGACGTGGTGTGCCCGTGGTGCTACATCGGCAAGCGCCGGTTCGAGGCGGCGCTGGCCCGCTTCGAGCACGCCGATCAGGTGGAGGTGCGCTGGCGGAGCTTCGAGCTGGACCCGGGGGCCCCGTTCCGCCGGTCCGGCGGCATGGCCGACCACCTGGCGGCCAAGTACGGGATGACCGTGGAGCAGGCCCGGTCCCGCCTGGCCGACATGGACCGCATGGCCGCCGCCGAGGGGCTGGCGTTCAACCTGGCCTGCACCCAGGGGGGCAACACCCTCGACGCCCACCGGCTCATCCACCTGGCCTACGAGAAGGGCCCGGCCGAGGGGGCGGCCATGAAGGAGGCGCTGCTCGACGCTTACTTCATCGGGTTCCAGCCGGTGAGCGACCCCGACGTGCTGATCGGGGTGGGCGAGGCGCAGGGCCTGGACCGCTCGGAGGTGGAGGACCTGCTCGCCGGGTCCCGCTTCACCGACGAGGTTCGGGCCGAGGAGGCCGAGGCGGCCGCTCTGGGTGCCACCGGGGTGCCGTTCTTCGTCATCGACCGGGCTTTCGCCATCCCCGGGGCCCAGGACCCCGACACCGTGCTGCAGGTGCTGCGCCGGGCCTGGGAGCGCCGCCCGGCGCTGGTCGTTCCCTCCGCCGGGGGGACCTGCGACGACGGCTCCTGCGCCATCTGAGCCGGGCCGGCCCTACTTCAAGACGTTCACCGCCCGGGCGATGACCAGCCCGATGGTGGCCAGGGCGACCGCCGACTGCAGCATCATCAGCATCTTGGACCATCGCGAGAGCGGCATGGTGTCGGTCGGGCTGAAGGCGGTGGCGTTGGTGAACGACACGTACAGGTAGTCGGCGAAGCGGGGCTTCCAGTCCCTCGGGGACAGCTCCGGAGCGGTCATCTGGGGGAAGAGGAAATCCGGATGCTGACCGGTGGCCCGGGCCCGGGCGACCGGCCCGCCGCCGTCCCACTCCCAGTACCAGAGGGCGAAGACCAAGATGTTGGTCACGTAGATGCTCGCCCCCCGGGCCAGGAGCAGCGACGCGTTGTCGCCGTTCTTCCCGCTGATGAGCCCGCTGATCAGCTGCGCCGATGACCAGGCGTTGGCCAGCGAGATGAGGGCTATCAGGGCCACGCTGGCCGCCCGCAGGGCGTTCGAGGCCCGGTCGATCCGGCCCGGGTTGGCGACCAGGAGCCCGACCGCCAGCAGCCCCTCCAGGCCGGGCAGCAGCCACGACGGCCGGATGACCAGCCGGCCGGGGAGGACCACCTGCAGGGCTATGGCCACTCCAACTGCCACCAGGACCGGCAGCCGGTGCTCCCCCCGGGTGGCCCGCCGCCACGCCGGCAGCACCTCGGCTGCCACCTCCCGCTCGACCGATCGCCCGGCGTCGAGGCCCGGTCCGATCAGCTCCTCCATCCGCTGCAGGCGCTGATGGACCGCCTCGAGCAGCCGCGCCGTCTCGTCCCGGCGGTCGTGGTGATCGGGCCCGGCGGGGTCCTCGGAGGGAGGCATCGTCGCCAATCATGGCACCGCCGCCCCGAGCGGGCGCGGTGTGCTGCGGCTCCGCTTAGGGTAGAAAATGCCCGGTGACGGGGACGGCGAGCGCCATGGCCGAGGGCTTGCCGGAGCGTTCCGAGCGTCGCCACTTCAGCTTCGAGGCCCTCGTCGGCGGGCCGGCCCGGGCCCGGGTGATCATCATGCTGGCCTGCATCCTCGGCCTGCAGGCCGCCGACACCGGAGCGGTGGGGGCTCTGGCCGCCCCGCTGGAACGGTCCTTCCACATAGGCAACACCCAGCTGGGGCTGCTGGTGACGGTCACCACCCTGGTGGGCTGCGTGGCCACCCTGCCGGTCGGCGGGATCAGCGACCGCTACAACCGCACCAGGCTGCTGCAGGTGGTGGTGGCGCTGTGGGCCGTCGCCACCGTGGTCAGCGCCCTGTCTGTCAACTACACCATGCTGCTCCTGTCCCGCCTGGCTCTGGGCGGGGTGGTCGCCGCCGCCGGCCCGGCGCTGGCCTCGCTCATGGGGGACCTGTTCCCGAGCGAGGAGCGGGGCCGGCTGTGGGGATACGTCCTGACCGGGGAGCTGATAGGCGCCGGACTGGGCATCCTGGTGGCGGGGGGACTGTCAGGTCTTGTCAGCTGGAGACTGGCCCTGGGCGTCCTGGCCGCGCCTGCGGTGGTGCTGGTGTGGGCGCTGCGGCGCTACCTGCCCGAGCCGGCCCGCGGTGGCCAGGCCTACCTGCACGTCGGTGACGACCAGATCGTCACAGAGGATCACACCGACGGCGGCTGGGACGGCTCGGGACGGGTGGAGGAGCCGCTCGAGGCGCTGCCCGACCCGTCGCCGCTCGAGCTGCAGGCCGAGGAGGAAGGGGCCGAACCGGAACCGGGCACGGTGCTCGCCCGGGCCGACGACATGACCATGTGGGAGGCCACCCGCTACGTGCTGAGGATCCGCACCAACGTGGCCCTCATAGCGGCGTCGGGATTGGGGTACTTCTTCCTCAGTGGGCTCGAGACCTTCGCCACCCTCTACTTCCGGGACCGCTACGAGGTCAGCCAGTCCCTGGCCAGCGTCTTGTTCATCCTGGTCGCCGGGGGGGCGTTGGCCGGCGTGGTGCTGAGCGGGCGCATCTCCGACGCCATGATCCGCCGGGGCCGTACCCCGGCCCGCCTGGTCGTCGGCGCGGTGGCCTACGCGGCCACCGCAGTGGCCTTCGTCCCCGGGGTCCTGGCCACCACCCTCATCGTCGCCGTCCCGGTGTTCCTGGTCGCCGCCGCCTGCGTGGGCGCCACCAACCCGCCGGTCGACGCGGCCCGCCTCGACATCATGCCGTCCAAGCTGTGGGGCCGGGCCGAGGCGGTGCGCACCGCCCTGCGCCAGCTGCTGCAGGGGCTGGCTCCCCTCGTCTACGGGCTGGTGTCGGGGGCCTTCGGGGGAGCCAGCCGGGGCCTGGCGTCGGGGGTCAACGAGTCGTCCGAGGCGGGCTCCGCGGCCACCGCCCACGGGCTGCAGATGGCTTTCGTTCTCTTGACCACCCCCCTGTTCCTGGCCGCCGTGGCGTTGTGGCTCAGCCGTTCCGCCTACCTGCGCGAGATCGTGGCCGCCCGCCGCTCCGACGAGAACTGGGTGGCGGCGGAGGCGTCGTGACCGTACGCGTGGCGGCTCCCGGCCGAACCGGGCGGGAGGCCACCCGGGGCCTGTCGCTGCTGGGCCGGCTGGGGCTGGCCGGGCGGACCGGCTTCTACGTCATCCTCACCGGTATCACCATCCAGATAGCCGTCCTGGGGGGCCGCTCCAAGCGCCAGGCGGACGCCCACGGAGCCCTGGCGCTGGTCAGCCGGCCGCTGATCGGCAAGATGGCCATCGCC
>JAKAXN010000436.1 GCA_021816565.1 Actinomycetes bacterium | reverse complement strand
AGCCGGGTCGCGCAACCGGGCTCCTTGCAGGTCCGGTTCTTGCCGAACGACCGGGAAGGCCGCTCGGAACCGCTGAGGGTGTGTCCTCCAAGGGATCGTTCGCTCATGATGTACCTCTCAACGCTGGCGGGTCGGTGTCTCTTCCCCCTCTATACGCTTCCCCGCTCGGGATCGGATGCATCTGAAAGGGCCTTGGCGATCTTTTCCCGGAGATGGTCCGGGACCTGGTCGCGACAGGACCGGGCGATCACCACCTTCAGCTCGGCCTCGAAGTCGAAGGCGTGAAGGCACGGGGAGCACTGGTCCAGGTGCTTCTGGATGGCCTGACGGCGGTCGGCCGTCAGCTCCCCGTCAAGGTAGTGATAGAGCGTGTGGAGGGCGTCTTGGCAATCGCCGACCCTGTAGAGGGCCCCTACGTCGTACTGAGATTCCTGGTCGTCCATCTTCTAGCGCCTGATGCGATCTCGGGTCGGGACGGGGCCCCGACGATTCCTTCTCGCGGCGTCCGGCGGAGCCGGGGCCGGTGAAGCTGACGGCTGTCGAGGCAACTTCTGGTCTCCCTGCTGCTCAACTCGGGGATTCGCCGGCGGTGCCGACGAGTCCTCTTGCCGTTCCGAAATCATGCAACGTCTTCTGCAGCGCTCTTCTTCCGCGATGGAGCCGGCTCATGACGGTTCCGATGGGAACGTCGAGGATCTCGGCGATCTCCTTGTAGGAGAAACCCTCCACATCCGCCAGCAGGACAGCCATGCGGAACTGCTCCGGCAGCGCCTCGACGGCCGCTTTGACCTCGCCCTCGGTGAAGTGCTCGAGCACCTCCTCCTCGGCGCTGCGCCCGGCCGTCACGGCCTCCAGGCCACCCAGGCGCCGGTACAGGTAGAGGTCCTCGACGTCGTCGAGCTCGGTCTGCTCCGGTCGGCGCCGGCGGGCCCGGTAGGAGTTGATGAAGGTGTTGGTCAGGATGCGGTAGAGCCAGGCCTTGAGGTTGGTCCCCTCCTGGAAGGAGCCGAACGCCCGGTAGGCCTTGAGGTAGGTCTCCTGGACCAGGTCCTCGGCGTCGGAGGGGTTGCGGGTCATGCGCAGAGCCGCGCTGTAGAGAGACCCCATGTACTCCATAGCCTGCTCTGCGAACCGGGCCTGATCAGCCACAGCTCCACCCTACCCCGCCCCCTGTGACCGTCCCGACGGCGGGCGGAACTGCGGGCCCCACCAGGCGTTATCTTTGTCCCATCGAGCCTGGGGGGTTGGACCTGATGTCGGAGATGAACGCAGTGACGGTCGGTCGATGAACGTGACGGTGCTCGGCGCCGGGTCGTGGGGCACCACGGTGGCCAGCCTCACGACAGCCCTCAACCCCACCATCCTGTGGGCCCGCAACGCCGAGGTGGCCGCCGAGGTCAACGAGAACCACTCCAACGCCACCTACCTCCCCGCCACCAGCCTGCCCCGCCGGCTGAGGGCCACCGCCGACCTCCGGGAAGCGGTGTGCGACGCCGACGTGCTCATCGTGGGGGTACCGTCGAAGGGCTTCCGGGCCACGCTCGAGGAGGCCCGCCGCTGGGTCCGCCCGTGGATACCGGTGGTGAGCCTGACCAAGGGCATCGAGGGGGAGACCCTGCTGCGGATGACCCAGGTCATCGAGGAGCTGATGCCCGGGCATCCGGCGGCCGCCCTGAGCGGGCCGAACCTGGCCCGGGAGATCATGGCCGGGCAGGCCGCGGCCAGCGTCATAGCCACCAAGGACCTGTCGGTGGCCGCCGCCCTCCAGCAGGTCCTCCAGCACAAGCTCTTCAGGGTCTACCGGAACCACGACGTCATCGGGTGCGAGATCGGCGGGGCCCTCAAGAACGTGATCGCCATCGCCGCGGGCATAGGCGAGGGGCTCGGCGTGGGCGACAACACCCGCTCGGCGGTGATGACCCGGGGCCTGGCCGAGCTGACCCGTCTGGGGGTGGCCATGGGCGCCGAGCAGCAGACCCTGGCCGGCCTGGCCGGCATGGGCGACCTGGTGGCCACCTGCATGAGCCCCTTCAGCCGTAACCGCACCGTCGGGGAGATGCTGGGCCGGGGCAAGATCCTCGAGGAGATCCTGGCGGAGATGCACATGGTCGCCGAGGGGGTCAACACGGCCCGTATCGCACTCACCCTGGCCGAGAGCTACGGGGTGGACCTGCCCATCTGCCAGGAGATCCACCGGGTCGTCACCGGCCAGCAGCGCCCGGTGGACGCCTACCGGGGGCTGCGCGACCCGGGCCACGAGTCCGACCCGGGCTGAGCCGGGGTCCGCCCGGAGGACGGGAAGCGCCCCGGGAGTCGGTATGGTCGGCGCCGTGAGCCGCTCCCGCTTCGCGTTCCTCGACCATCCCGGTCCCCTCGCCTTCGCCCACCGGGGCGGATCCCTGGAGGCGGCGGAGAACACCTGGACGGCCTTCCGCCACGCCCAGAGCCTCGGCTACCACTACATCGAGACCGATGTGCACGCCACCCGGGACGGGGTCGTGGTGACCATCCACGACCCCGACCTGGCCCGCACCAGCGAGCGCGGCGGCCTCATCCGGGAGATGACCTGGGCCGAGCTGTCGGCGGTGCGGCTGTCGGGTAGCGACGAGCCGGTACCCCGCCTCGACGACGTACTGGCGGCGTGGCCGGACATGCGCTGGAACATCGACGCCAAGCACGAGAGCGTGGTCGGGCCCCTGATCGAGACGATCCACCGCAGCGGGGCTCTGGAACGGGTGTGCATAACGTCCTTCGACGACCGGCGGGTGGCCCGGGTCAAGCGGGCTCTCGGCCCGAACCTGTGCACCGGCATGGGGCCGGCGGCCAGCACGGCCCTGCGGCTGGCCAGCGTCCTGCCCGGCCGGGTGGGGTCGAAGGTGGGGTCGGTGGTGAGCGGCTTCGGCGCGGCCCAGGTCCCCGTGCGCCAGGGCCGCGTCCCCGTCGTCGACCGGCGCCTGCTGGACACGGCCCACCGCCTGGGCCTGGACGTGCATGTCTGGACGGTGGACGACGCAGCGTCGATGGAGAAGCTCCTCGATCTCGGCGTCGACGGGATAATGACAGACAGGCCGTCAGCGCTACGGGAGGTCCTGGTGAGAAGAGGCGTCTGGATCTGAACTTTGGGCCACGACCACTCCTCCGGGGCCGGGCTGATTTGCCCGCGTAAGGGACGGTCCGGTCGAAGAGGACCCCGAATGCCACGCCGCACCGTTGTATGCGGCGTATCTTTGGCGTAGCGTTCGCCACGCTCGGAGCCGGGGGGCTCCGCAAACTCAAAATTAAAAACCGACTCGGGGGGTTATTGATGTCCTTGACCGCAGCTGGCCGCACGACCAGTTCGAGGGGAGGGTTGTCCGGGCTGTGGAACCGACAACTCGACAGCTACCCCGACACGGGTCGGCGGATGATGTACCTGGCCATCACCGTGCTGGCCACGGTGACGCTGTACTACGAGCTCTACGTGGCCGGGTCGGTGTCTCCGCTGATCCTGGCCAAGCTGCACATCAGCTTCAGCTTCTTCGTCTACACCCTGGCGTTCGGGAACCTGATCGGCGCCTTCGGGTCCCTCTTCGCCGGGCTGACCGACCGGCTGGGCCGGACCAACCTGGTGGTGGTGGGCCTGTTCCTCACCGGCATCTTCGTGGCCTTCATCATCCCGGCCGCCACCAACAAGTGGGCGTTCACGGTCGAGGGATGGGTCGTCGGGGTGGTGGAGGGTATCTGCCTCGTGGCCACACCAGCGCTGATACGGGACTTCTCCCCGCAGGTCGGCCGGGCCACCGCCATGGGCTTCTGGACCAGCGGGCCGGTGCTCGGCAGCCTCATCGTGGCCGTGGTGGCTACCAACACCATCGGCAACAACCCCAGCCCGAGCTTCTGGACCCACGAGTACCACATCTGCGGCATCGCCGGCCTGGTCGTGTTCGTCATCGCCCTGGTGGGCCTCAAGGAGCTGTCACCCGGGCTGCGGGACCAGCTCATGGTGACCATGGAGGACCGGGCCCTGATCGAGGCCAAGGCCAAGGGCATCAACGTCGAGGAGTCCCTGAAGAACCCCTGGGGCCAGCTGCTCAAGCCCGATGTGGTGGTC
>JAKAXN010000435.1 GCA_021816565.1 Actinomycetes bacterium | reverse complement strand
ATGGGCGAAGGAGGCCTTGCGTTCCGGCACGAGCCCCTGAGGGCGGAACCAGAGGGTGACGATGAGCAGTACCCCGATGATCATGTTGTCGATCTCCGCGATCAGGGCAGGATTGCTGCCAAGTTGGGGAAGGAGCTTCGGCAGCTCCACGAAGATCACCGGCACGGCCAGGCTGCCGACGATCGATCCGGCGTTGTTGCCCGACCCGCCGATGATCACCGCAGCGAAGATCACGAAGGTCTCCGGGGTGGTCCAGGCGCTCGGGTTGAAGGCGCTGACGAAGTACATGAGCAGTCCGCCGCCGATGCCGGCGTAGAAGGATCCGATCAGCAGGGACGTCATCTGGAAGCGGAACGGGTTCTTGCCCGTGGAGCGCACCACATCGGGGTCATCGCGGATGGCGCGGAACGTCCGGTCCAGGGGCGAGCGGGTGATGCGGCTCATCACCCACCACATGAGGATGGCCAGCACCCCGGCGAAGGCGCAGAACACGTAGGTGAAGCTGTTGGCGTCCAGGTTGAAGGCGCCGGCGAAGGGCTGGGGCACGCTGTTCAACCCGTCCGACCCGTCGAATAGCGGCGTGTAGTTGGTGATCACGTCGTAGAGGACGATCGACAGCGAGATCATCACGATGGCCAGGTAGTCGCTGCGCAGCCGTCGGAAGGCCACCAGCCCGATGATCAGGCCCAGCACGCACGAGGCCACGCCGCCGAGCAGCAGGGGGATCGGGAATGGCAGTTGCCATCCGAAGATGTAGCTCTCACCGCTGCCCGACAGCGGCCTCCCCAGGCTGAAGACCCCGGTGAAGTAGGCGCCTACCGCCACGAAGGCTATGTAGGCGAAGTTGAGGATCCCCGTCCGGCCGAACTGTATGTTGAGCCCCCAGTTGAGGATCGAATACAGAAAGAAGAAGAACAGCAGGGTGATGACGTAGTTGAGGATTGCCATGGGGCCTCAGTGCTTTCCGGCGGCCGCCAGGATTCCCTGCGGCCGGAACAACAGGACGATGACGAGCAGGGCGAAGGCCACGTCGAGCTTGTAGGCGGAGTTGATGACCACGGCGGACACCTCGGTGGCCAGGCCGATGATCAGGGCGCCGAGCATGGCGCCGTAGGGCTTGCCTATCCCGCCGAGGATCACGGCGGCGAAGATGACGAACAGGAACGTCTCGCCGAGAGCCGGGGTGATGCTGGCCACGTTGATGGCCAGGACCGTCCCGGCCAGACCGGCCAGCGTCCCAGTGAGGAACCACGTCAAGGTGGTGACCCGGTCCACTGCGATGCCGCACACCGACGCCAGCGCCCGGTCATCGGACATGGCCCGCATCGCCTTGCCCAGGCGGGTTCTGGTCAGCAGCAGGTGGATTCCGGCCATGACCGCCACCCCGATGCCCATGATCACCAGCTGATTGGCGGTCCACAGGAACGGGCCGGCGTGCAGAGACTTCTGCTGGCCCAGGGAGTACTGCTTGTAGTTGGGTCCCCACACGGCCTGGATGAAGTTGAGGATGATCAACGACAGGCCGAAGGTGACTATCAGTACGTAGAACAGGTTGCTGAATCGCCTGACGAACGGATCGAGCAGGTAACGGCCGAGCAGCATGCCGCACACACCCACAGCCAGAGCCCCGATGATCATCGAGAGCCAGATGTCGAGGTGGGCTTTGGCGTTCATCACCCAGGCGATGTAGGCGCCCAGGGTCATCAGGTCGCCGTAGGCGAAGTTGACGAAGTTGGTCACCCCGAACTGCAGGGTCAGGCCCATCGAGGCCAGAGCCAGAATTGACGCGGTGACCAGACCGAACCCCAGCGAGAGCTCGAACGAGTTCAACTCCTCCCCCTTTCTCTATTCTGTGTTTCTCTTCCGCCTGATGTGACAGGCTCACCGCTATTTCAGAGGTGAAAGCGGCGGATGTCACGCTTAAGGACTTAAACCTTTCGGAATCTCCATTTAGCTACTTCTGCTCGTTCTGCTCACCGAATTTCATGCCGACTGCGGCCTCCTGTGGGTGGTCCCGGCAGGGGCCGGCCGGGTAAAATGTGTTCCGTTCATTCGTTTCCGGGGGGAGGGCCGAACCATGCGGTGGCTGCGTAACCACCGGAATCTCTCGAACCAGGTGGCGCTGGCCCAGGTGGCGGTGCTGGTGGTGGTGCTCGCTGCAGCGTTCACCATCACCGCCAGGCAGTTCGACCGGATGGTGGAGCAGCAGTACGAGAAGCGGGCCTTGGCGGTGGCCACCTCGGTGGCGGCCATGCCGCAGATCGCCGAGCAGGTGACGGCCCTGCCGCCCGGCGGTCCGGTGCAGTCGGAGGCTTCTGCGGTGATGTCCCAGACCGGCGCGGCCTATGTGGTGGTCACCAACGACGCCGGCATCCGCTACTCGCACCCCGACCCCCGCCTCATCGGCCGCTCGGTGGTCTACGACGACCCCGAGCCTGTGGGCAGCGAGCCGTTCCGGACGGGTCGGCCGTGGACGGGCGTGCAGGAGGGCACCCTCGGCTTCACGGCCCGAGGCAAGGCCCCCATCCTGGTCGGGAACCGGGTGGTCGGTGAGGTGTCGGTAGGTTTCCCTGTCGAGGACGTCACGGATCGGTTGCTGCACGCCCTGCCCGGGCTGGCCGGTTTCGCCATCGCCGCCCTGGCGTTCGGGGTGTGTGCGGCGGTTCTGGTGGCCCGCCGGCTGAAGCGCCAGACGCTGGGCCTCGAGCTGCAGGACATCACCGCCCTGGTCCAGGAGCGAGAGGCTCTGCTCCACGGGATCAGAGATGGCGTCATCGGATATGACAACAAGGGCCGGGTGCTGTTCGCCAACGACTCGGCCCGGGACCTGCTCGACCTGCCCCCGACGTTCCTCGGTTGCCCAGCCGTAGATCTGCTCCCTCCGGGTCGCTTCGCCGATGCTGTGACCGGGGTGCTGCCCGGCAGCAACCTCACCGTGGTGCACGGCGACCGCATCGTGGTGGTCAACCGGAGGCCGCTGCGCGTGGACCACCGCCGCCAGGTGGGGTGGGTGATAACCCTGCAGGACCGCACCGAGTCCGAGACCCTCCTCCGGGAGCTGGAGCGGGTCACGGGGCTGACCGACACCCTCCGGGCCCAGGCCCACGAGTTCGCCAACCAGATGCACACGTTCGTGGGGCTGGTCGAGCTGGGTGAGCACGCCGAGGCGGTGCGCTATGCCACCGACCTGTCCACCTACCGCCACCAGGAGGCGGACCGGATGCTGGAGCAGCTGGGCGACACCAGGCTGGTGGCCCTGCTGATGGCCAAGACGGCGCTCGCCGAGGAGCGGGGGATAGCCCTCCTCCTGTCCGCCGACAGCCGCATCGACGGGGAGTGCTCCCAGATCGGCGACGTGCTGACCGTGGTCGGCAACCTGGTTGACAATGCCATCGACGCCTCCGCCGGCACCTCCAACGCCGGAGCGGAGGTGCGGCTGGTTTCGAGCGGTGATTCGCTGACCGTGACCGTGCGCGACAGCGGTCCGGGGGTGCCTCCCCGGTTGCGGGAGAAGGTGTTCGAGGAGGGCTTCACCACCAAGACGGACCGGGAGGGTCCCGGCCGTGGCATCGGTCTGGCCCTGATTCGCCAGCTGGCCGAGCGTCACGGTGGGTGGGTGGAAGCCGGCGACGGGTCCGGAGGGGTGTTCACGGCCCTCCTCCCGGGCTGCGTGGTCCCCGCCGGCGGCGGCCTGGTGGTCGGGGCCGCCGGGAGCCCGGCCGTAGCGGGGGAGGAGGGCCGATGATCCGCACCCTGGTGGTCGAGGACGACTTCCGGGTGGCTCGCATCCACACGGCCTACGTGGAGAAGGTGAGTGGCTTCGAGGTCGTCGGTGAAGCTCACAACGCGGCGACGGCCGTCGATCTGGTGGACTCCCTGCGGCCCGACCTGCTGCTCCTCGACCTGTACCTGCCCGACGAGCACGGCCTGGACCTGGCGGCCGGGCTCCGGCTCGGGGACCACCCTCCCGTCGACGTGATCGTCATCACCGCGGCGCGCGACCTCGACTCGGTGCGCGCCGCTCTCCAGCACGGAGCCCTGCACTACATACTCAAGCCGTTCACCTTCGACAGCTTCCGGGACAAGCTGGTCTCCTACGCCACTAT
>JAKAXN010000039.1 GCA_021816565.1 Actinomycetes bacterium | reverse complement strand
TGGCCCATGGTGAGAGCGGTGAGGGCCCCGCCGAGCAGGTACACCCCCAGGGTGATCATGAACAGGTTGCGCCGGCCCCAGGCATCGGACAGCCGGCCGAAGAAGATGGCCCCGAAGACCTCGCCGAGCAGGTAGACGGTCCCCACCGAGAACGCCACCGATGCGGACGACATGTGAAGCGCCGCCCTGCCGGAGATCAGCGAGGTGGAGTTGCTGGCGATGGTGATCTCCAGCCCGTCCAGGATCCACGCCACGCCGAGCGCCACGACCAGCCTGGTGTGGAAACGAGACCAGCGGAGGCGGTCGATGCGGGCCGGGACCAGGCTGGTGCCACCTTCGGGGCGTGTGGTCAATCCATCGACGACAGTGGACATCCGAGTCCCCACCTCCGTTCGCTCGACAGTGGGAGTGCCCATGGGGAAAAAGGGCTGGTAAGTGCGCCTATACCCACCCGGTCGGCGAAGCTAAGCCGGGCTCCGGCCGGTCCCGGAGCGGGTCGCACCGTCGCATGCCGGGGTTACCCTCGTGGCGGTGCGGAGAGTCCCGGTCGGTCGGATCCTGGCGGCGGGGCCCGACGACGCGTCCCGCCGGGCGGCCGCCCGCCTGGCCACCCCCGGTCCCTGGTTCGACGTCGGCCACGACGACCGGGCGGTCTGGGGCTCGTGCCGGGGCAGCGCCCGCCAGCCCTACGAGGTGGCGGCCGATCTGGGCTGCTTCGGCTACCGCTGCAGCTGCCCCAGCCGGAAGCAGCCGTGCAAGCACGTGCTGGCCCTGCTGGTCCTGTGGGCGTCGGGGTCCCCGGCCGCCCCGGCCGGCGCGCCTCCCGCCGAGGTGGCCGCATGGATTGCCGGCCGCCCGGCTCCGGCTGCGGGCACGGCCATCGACGACGTCCTGACCGGGAGCGCAGTAGCACCCGTGGACGCCGACCGGGCGACCGGTCCCCGCCCCCCGGCGGATCCCGAGGCCGCGGCCCGGCGGGCGGCCCAGCGGGCCGATCGCATCGGGGCCGGTATGGCCGAGCTGCACCTGTGGCTGGCCGACCTGCTGCGCCACGGCTTCGGTTGGGCCCAGGCCCAGCCGTACGGCTTCTGGGACGCCATGGCCGCCCGCCTGGTGGACGCCCAGGCCCCGGCCGCCGCCGGGCGGGTCCGGGCCCTGGCGGGTATCGCCCGGACCGGCTCCGGGTGGCCGTCCCGGCTGCTGGCCGAGGTGGCCCGCCTGCAGTTGCTGGCCGCCGGCTGGGCCCGCTTCGACCGGCTCCCGGACGCCACCCGCGCCGACCTGCGCACCGCCGCCGGCTGGCCCTGGCCCCGCGAGCAGGTGCTGGCCGGCCCCCGGGAGACCGACAGCTGGTACGTGCTCGCCCGGGTGGCCAGCGACGAGGAGCAGGTACGGGTGCAGCGGACCTGGCTGTGGGGCCGGCGCAGCGGCCGGGCGGCGCTGCTGGTGGACTTCGCCCGACCCGGTGCGGCCTTCGCCTGGGAGTTGTGGCCGGGTGAGGCCATGGACGCCGCGGTGGCCCGCTTCCCCGGGTCGGTCCCGCAGCGGGTCCTCATCGCCGAGCGGCTGGGCGACCCGGCCCCGGCCGGGCCGCCGCCGGGCTGGCCCAGCCTGGAGGACCTGGCCGGGGCCCGGGGCCGGGCCGCCGCCTCCGACCCGTTCCTCGACCGGTGGCCGGTGTCGGTCACCGGGGTGATCCCCGGGCGTGCGCCGGACGGCGGTTGGAGCCTGGTGGACCGGGCGGGGAGCAGCGTGGCGCTGGACGTGGGCGAGCGGTCCGGCTGGCGGCTGCTGGCCGCCTCGGGAGGCCGGCCGCTGCACGTGCTGGGGGAGTGGGGCGCCGACGGGGTGATGCCGCTCGGGGCGTGGGTGGACGACCGGATGGTGGACCTGTGATCGCAGACGGGCGCTTCCCGGCATGGGAAGATCTGGTGGCCGCCGCCGTGCTCGGCACCGAGCGGCGCCCGTTCGTCGGGCCGCCTCCGGGCGGCCCGCTCGCGGCGGTGGCCGAGCAGGCGACCCGGACGGCTGGGCTGGCCGGGATGGCAGCCGCGCTGTGGGCGTGGCGCCAGGCCGGCTGGTCCCCGGCCCACTCCGCGACCGGACCTGACCCGGCAGATGCCGCCCCGGCCGATCCCCGCCCGCTCCTGCCCCCCGGAGCGGTCCGGACCCTCCGGGTCATCCTCGAGGAGCCGGAGCGGCGCCCGGTGCTGCCCGAGTGGCTACGGCTGGCTGCAGGGACCGGCCGCCGCCTGCCGGCCGAGTGGCTGCCTGACCTGCTCGAGGCCTGTCCCCCGGCGGCCCGCCCGGACCTGGAGGTCGCGGCCGGCCCGCGGGCCTCCTGGCTGGCGGTTCGCCACCCGCAGTGGTCCCGGTCCGGGGTGGCCCCCGGCGCCGGGCGGGCCGCGCAGGCCGTCCTGGACGGCGGGCTGGAGCGCTGGGGCGCCGGGCCGGCGTCCGATCCCGGGCGCCTGCAGGCACTGGCCGCAGTGCGGGTCGAGAGTCCGGACCTGGGCCGCTGCCTGGTCGAGCGCATCTTCTCCGACGAGCCGGGCGCCACCCGGGCGGCCGTCGTCGCCACCCTGGCGGACCGGCTCTCGCCCGCCGACGAGCCGTTCCTGGAGGCCCGCCTGGACGACCCCCGCCGGGACGTGCGGGCCCAGGCCGCGGCGCTGCTACGACGGCTGCCCGACAGCGGGCTGGGCCGCCGGATGGCCGCCCGGACCGTGCCGCTGGTGCGCGTCGCCGGTCGCGGTCAACCGGAGCTGCAGGTGGACCTACCGCTGGAGCCGGATCCGGGCGCCCGGAGGGACGGGATCGGATCGACCGGTGGGGCCGGAGGGGATCGCGAATCGCAACTGGTCGAGATGGTCGCCGCCACGCCGCTGGCCGCCTGGGGGCCGGCCCTGGGCGGGGACCGGTCCCCGGCCGACCTGGTGCGGTGGGCGGCCCGCTCCGGCCGGCCCGGGGAGCTGCTCATGCGCGGATGGTCGGCAGCGGCCGAAGCCACGGCCGACCGGGTGTGGGCCCGCAGCCTCCTCGACGGCGGGTCCCGCCCGACCGCCGGCCTGGCGGGACTGGTGGAGCCCGAGGTGGCGGACCGGGCCCTGACCGCATGGCTGGCCCGTGCCCCGCTGGCGGTCGCGCTGGCGGTCCTGGCCGAGCTGTCGACCCCGTGGTCCGCCCCGCTGAGCAGGGCCGTGCTGGGAGCCCTCAGCGATGCCGTCGGCTCAGGCGACACTTCGGGGGCCGGCCCGGTACGGGACCGGCTGCCCATGGTCGCGCTGGCCGTCGACGCCGGGCAGGCGCCGGCCACCGCCGCCCTGGCCGACCCCGAGCGGCTGGCGGCCGTGGCCCGCGGGCCGGCCCGGGTGTTCTGGGCCCGGGCCCTCACCCAGCTCGCCGCCACCGTCCATTTCCGTCAGGCCATGTACCAGGAGTTCCTATGAACCAGCCCGCCCCCCGCCGCGGGTCACTGCCGTCCCCGGCCGACGATCGGCCCGAAGGTCCCCTCCGGGTGCAGAAGGCCCACGCCGAGCAGCAGTACGCCGCGGAGCTGACCGCCCTGGCCGCTGCCGACGAACGGCCCCGGCCCCCCCGCTGGCGGATGTCACCGCAGGCTGTGGTCGACTACCTGATGGGCACCACCCTCCCTGACGCGACGGTGGTGTCCCCCAAATACATAGGACCCCGACGGCTGATGGAGGTGGCGGTGGCCACGCTGGCCACCGACCGGGCCTTGCTGCTGCTCGGCGTGCCGGGGACGGCCAAGACCTGGGTCAGCGAGCATCTGGCCGCCGCGATCAGCGGCGACTCCACCCTGCTGGTGCAGGGCACCGCCGGTACCGCCGAGGAGGCCATCCGCTACGGGTGGGACTACGCCCGGCTCATCGCCGCCGGACCGGGACCCGACTCTTTGGTACCCGGCCCGGTCATGAGGGCCATGCGGGACGGTTGCCTGGCCCGTATCGAGGAGCTGACCCGCATCCCGTCCGACGTCCAGGACGCCCTGATCACCATCCTGTCGGAGAAGACCCTGCCCATCCCCGAGCTGGGCACGGAGGTGCAGGCGGTCCGGGGGTTCAACCTGATCGCCACCGCCAACGACCGCGACCGGGGGGTCAACGAGCTGTCCTCGGCGCTGCGCCGCCGGTTCAACACCGTGGTCCTGCCGCTGCCGGCCACCCTGGAGGACGAGGTGGAGATCGTCCGGCTCCGGGTGGAGGAGATGGGCCGGGCCCTGGAGCTGCCACCGGCCGCCCCGGCCCTGGAGGAGATTCGCCGGGTGGTCACGGTGTTCCGGGAGCTGCGCGAGGGGGTGACCGCCGACGGCCGCACCAAGGTCCGCCAGCCGTCGGCCACCCTGAGCACCGCCGAGGCCATCTCGGTGATGACCAACGGGCTGGCCCTCTCCGCCCACTTCGGCACCGGGGAGCTCGGACCCGACGACGTGGCCGCCTCGCTGGTGGGGGCGGTGGTGAAGGACCCGGTGCAGGACCAGGTGGCCTGGCAGGAGTACCTCGAGACGGTGGCCCGGGACCGCAAGGGCTGGTCGGACCTGTACCGGGCGTGCCGGGCCATCAGCTGACCGGCTCGATGGGGAGGGCCGGGCGATGACGGTGCGGGTGTTCGGCATCCGCCACCACGGTCCCGGGTCGGCCCGGGCCCTGTCCGCTTCCCTGGCGGCATGGAAGCCCGACGCCGTCCTGGTCGAGGGGCCGCCCGAGGCGGCGCCGGTGCTGGCGCTGGCCGCCGCCGCCGGCATGCGCCCGCCGGTGGCCCTGCTGGCCTATCTGCCGGGCCGACCGGCCCGTTCGGCTTTCTACCCCATGGCAGCCTGGTCGCCCGAGTGGGTGGCGCTGCGCCACGCCCTGGCCGGGCAGGTCCCGGTCCGCATGATCGACCTGCCGGCCGCGGCGTTCCTCTCCCTTGACCGGGACCGCACGGGGCTGCCCGCCGCCGGCGACGGGGACCGGTCCGGTCCCGGGCCGGGGCTGGTCGACCCTGCCGGCGGCGACCCGCTGGCCCGGTTGGCCGCGGCGGCCGGCTACGACGATCCGGAGCGGTGGTGGGAGGACGTGGTCGAGCACCGGGCCGGGGAGGAGCCGTGGGAGGCCGTGACCGAGGCCATGGCCGCGGTGCGGGCCGAGGTCGGGGTCCCCCCCGGTCGGGACACCCTCCTCGAAGCCCGCCGGGAGGCGGCCATGCGACGCCACATCCGGGCCGCCGAGAAGGCCTACGACCGGGTGGCGGTGGTCTGCGGGGCCTGGCACGCCCCGGCCCTGGTCGAGCGGGGACCGGCCCGGGTCGACAGCGAGCTGCTCAAGGGTCTGACCAGGGAGAAAGCCACGGTCACCTGGGTGCCCTGGACCAACGGCCGGTTGAGCTTCGCCAGCGGCTACGGCGCCGGGGTCACCTCCCCCGGCTGGTACGAGCACCTGTTCGTCTCCCCCGACCGGCCGGTCGAGAGGTGGATGGTGAAGGTGGCCCGGCTGCTGCGGGCCGAGCGCCGCGATGTCCCACCGGCGTCGGTGATCGATGCGGTCCGGCTGGCCGAGACCCTGGCCGCCCTGCGGGGCCGGCCCCTGGCCGGGCTGTCCGAGTGCCGGGACGCGGCCCGGGCTGCGCTGGCTGGGGGTCACGACGCCACGCTCGAGCTGATCGACCGCCGCCTGGTCGTGGGCGACGCGGTGGGGGAGGTGCCCGCCGACACCCCGATGGTGCCGCTGGCCGCCGACCTGGCCGCCGAGCAGCGCCGGCTCCGGCTGAAGCCCGCCGCCGGGCTCCGGTACCTGGAGCTGGACCTGCGTCGCGACATCGACCTGGCCCGCAGCCGGCTCCTGCACCGCCTGGACCTGCTGGCGGTCCCGTGGGGCGTGCCCCAGCCCGACCCCCGCGGCACCGGGACGTTCCGGGAGGAGTGGGTGCTCGGCTGGGAGCCGGAGCTGGCGGTACGGGTCATAGAGGCCAGCGTCCACGGCAGCACCGTGGCCGGCGCGGCGACCGCCCGGGTCAGAGAGCAGGCCGGTCAGGGTGCCCGGCTGGGCCAGGTGACCGACCTGATCGAACGGTGCCTGCTGGCGGACCTGCCGGACGCCCTGCCGGCGGTGATGGCCGCCCTCGATGTCCGGGCCGCCCTGGCCACCGACGTCAGCGAGTTGATGGACGCGGTGGTCCCGCTGGCCCGGACCCTGCGCTACGGCTCGGTGCGCCGCGGCGACGCCGCGGCCCTGGGACCGGTCGTGGCCGGCATCGTGGCCCGGGCCCGGGCCAGCCTGGGCCCGGCGTGCGCCAGCCTGGACGACGACGCGGCGCACGCCGCCGGCCGGCGGATCTCGGCGGTGGCCTCCGCCCTCGGGTCGCTGGAGGGTGACGGGCTCTCCGGCCTCCACGGCGAGTGGCTGGAGGCACTGGTCCCCCTCAGCCGGTCACAGTCGCTGCACGGGCTGGTCGCCGGGCGGACGGCCCGGCTGCTGCTCGATGCCGGCCGCCTCGGTTCCGAAGAGGTGGCCGACCGGCTGTCGCTGGCGCTGTCCAGGGGGGAGCGGCCGGCCCGGGGGGCGGCCTGGGTGGAGGGCCTGGTCGCCGGCAGCGGCCTCCTGCTGGTGCACGACCGGTCCCTGCTGGCGGTCATCGACGACTGGCTGGCCGGTGTGGGCGAGGATTCCTTCGATGAGGTGCTGCCCCTCCTCAGGCGGGCGTTCGCCGACTTCCAGCCCGCCGAGCGGCGCATGATCGGCCGGGCGGCGGCCGGGCTGTCGGGCCCGGCCCCCGGTGTTCCGGGCGGCCCGGCGGGCGCCGAGCCCGGCATCGACGAGGAGCGGGCAGCGGCGGTGCTGCCCCTGCTGGCCGCCCTCCTCGGACCCGCGAGCGGAGAGGAGGGCCGGTGAGCGCCGGCCGGGACGACGACCGGTTGCGCCGGTGGCGGCTGGCTCTGGGCGACGACGCCGCCCCGGTCCTGCCGGTGGAGCTGGAGCGGCTCGACGCCGGGCGCGACGCCGCCCTGGCCGCCCTCTACGGGACCGGCGAGGGCGAGCCGGGCCGGGGCCCGGGCGCCATCCAACCCCGGGTGGGCCGGCGTTCCGCCGGCCTGGGCCGTTCCGCCCCGGCCGTGGCCCGGTGGCTGGGCGACATCCGCAACTACTTCCCGGCCAGCGTGGTCCGGGTCATGCAGCAGGACGCCATGAACCGGCTGGGGCTGCGCCAGTTGCTGGTCGAGCCGGAGATGCTCGACGCCGTCACCCCCGACGTGTCGCTGGTCGCCGCCCTGGTGGCGTTGAACCGGGTCATCCCCGACCAGAGCCGGGACACCGCCCGGGCCGTGGTCCGACAGGTGACCGCCGAACTGGAACGAAGGCTGGCCCAGCGGACCCGGGCCGCGGTGCGCGGCTCGCTGCAGCGGGCGGCCCGGATCCGCCGGCCGCGGACCGGGGACATCGACTGGGACCGGACCATCCGGGCCAACCTGCGCCACTACCGGCCGGAGATCGCCACGATCATCCCGGAGCGGCTGATCGGCTACGGCCGGCGCCGCAGGTCGGTGGAGCGCCACGTCATCCTGGCCGTCGACCAGAGCGCGTCGATGGCCGAGTCGGTGGTCTACGCCAGCGTGTTCGGCACGGTCCTGGCCGGGATGGGCGCCCTCGACACGTCGCTGGTCGTCTTCGACACCGAGGTGGTGGACCTCACCGCCCAGCTCGAGGACCCGGTGGACATCCTCTTCGCCACCCAGCTGGGGGGCGGAACCGACATCAACCAGGCCATCGCCTACTGCCAGGGCCTGGTCACCCGCCCGGAGGAGACCGTGCTGGTGCTGATCAGCGACCTGATGGAGGGGGGACGGCGCGACGAGTGCGTGGCCCGCATGGCGGCCCTGGTGGACTCGGGGGTGGTGACGGTGGCGCTGCTGGCGTTGAACGACGGGGGGTCACCGGCGTTCGACCACGACCTGGCGGCCGAACTGGCCGCGGTCGGGGTGAGCGCCTTCGCCTGCACGCCTGACCTTTTTCCGGATCTGATGGCGGCCGCCATGGAGAGACAGGACCTGGGTCGGTGGGCGGCCGGGCAGGGAGTCACCACGGCGGCGCCCGGCCCGCCTTGAGGCTCAGTGGCTGGCCGGGTCGGAGTCGCTGCGCTCGATGTGGCGGAACGCCTGGTCCACGGTGTTGACCCCCGACAGGTCGACGCAGTCATCGGGGGTCTCCTCCGGTCGGGGCGGCCCGAGCTCGGCCCACACCACCTTGCCGTCACCGCGGTTCTCGATACCCCAGGCGGTGGCCAGGCGGGAGACCAGCGCCAGACCCCGCCCGCTGGTCGCGTCGGGCGGGCAGGCGGCCTGCACCGGCAGCCGGGAGTTCTCGTCGTAGACCTCGACCCGGACCGTCGTCCCCTCCACCGCCAGCCGCAGCTGGATGGCCGTGCGGGCGTGCAGGATGGCGTTGGTGATCAGCTCGCTGGTGACGAGCACGACCGGCTCCAGGTGATCGGTGGCCTCCCACGACGTCAGCCGGTCACGGACGAACCGCCGGGCGGCGGTCACCATGCGGGGATCGCTCTCCAGCTCCAGGCAGTCATCCATGGGTCATCACCAGCACCGACACCCCGTATTTCACGAACGAGACACAACGAGCCTACCCGGAGGGCGGCGAAACCTCACAGTTCCTGAGCCGCTCCCGCCGGTTCCACCTCTACTACGGCGTCCCCCCTCAGATCAGATGGTTGATGTCGGGGAACGGGTCGGCCACCTCCATCCCGGTGCCGGAGATGCGGAACTCCCGGACCGACTTGTCGTGATCGGATCCCCTCATCTTCAGCACCTGCACCCCGCGCCGCAGCTCACCCCCCATCGGCACGTAGTGCAGCAGGGTGATGACGTCGCTGATGGTCGACACGTGCAGCTCGCTGGAGGTCTCCGAGCCCAGGAAGTCCCTGGAGCTGCTGGTGACCAGTCCGACCAGGGACTGCCACTTGATGTGCAGCGTGAGGCCGATGACGTAATCCCGGAAGCTGTTGACCGTGGCGACGCGCTGCAGGGCGGTCAGGCTGTCGATGGCGACCCGGTCCGGGCGGAAGTCGTCGATGGCCTTCTTCACCCGCTGCAGGTGGTCCTCGAGCGACGCCGACTCCGGTGCCTCGGCCACGATTCTCAGCTGCCCGGCCTTCTCCATGGCGGCCAGGTCCAGGCCCCAGTTCCGGCCGTTGCGGATCAGCTGGTCATGGCTCTCCTCGAACGAGTGCAGCAGGGACCTCTGACCGGCCTGCACCCCGCCGGCGGCGAAGAGGGCGGCCAGCATCGACTTGCCGGTTCCTGTGGAGCCGGCCACCAGCCACAGGGACTTCTCGAACAGCCCGCCGTTAAGCATGGCGTCGAGCTCGGCCACCCCGCAGCTCAGACGGCGCTCGGATGTGGCGTAGTCGATCGGGTCGACCGCAACCGGCACCACCACGATGCCCTCACCCGGCAGGAGGGTGAAGAGGTGCTCACCCTTGCGGTGCGGCCCGCCGCGCATCTTCAGGATCTCGATGGTGCGCCGGCGTTTCTCGCGCGTCAGGGCGTTGCGCAGGATGATGACGTTGTCGGCGACGAACTCCTCGAATCCCAGGTGGGAGATCGGTCCGTAGTCATCGGTCCGCTCCGCCGTCACCACCGTCGTGACCCCGGCGTCGTGGAGGGCGTCGGCCAGGCGGAACAGGGCCTGTCGGGCCGGCGCCACCCGGTCGAACTGGGTCACCAACGCGCCCACCGAGTCGATGGCCACCCGCCGGGCCCCCACCCGGGCCACCGCCTGGGTGATGCGGGCCAGCAGCGGGCCCAGCCCGTAGTCGTCGCCGGTGAAGACCGTCTCCATCTGGCTCCGGGGGGAGGCGTCCACGAACGCCCACTGGCCGGCCGCCTCCCAC
Source organism: Actinomycetes bacterium (assembly GCA_021816565.1). The sequence continues at coordinate 11,090 of JAKAXN010000039.1, read as the reverse complement.
GCCCCGATGTCCCAGCCCAGGGAGCGCATGTTGTGCCGGATGCTCTCCGGCCGCTCCTCGAAGGTGACGAACACCCCGGTCTCCCCGGCGGGTATGCCGCTGGCCAGGAACTGCGTGGCGAAGACCGTCTTGCCCGAACCGGCGGTGCCGGTGACCAGTGAGAGCTGGCCCCGGGGCATGCCGCCGTGGGTGACCATTTCGAGCCCGGGGATCCCCACCTCCACCCGATCGGTGCTCTCGGGATGTGTTGCCATCAGTAGGTCTCCTCGGAGTAGGGGAGTTGCAGGGCCCGGGCCAGCTCGGCTGGGGAGCGCAGGCCGCCCACCACCCGGACGGCGGGCCGGGGCAGCAGGCGGACCACGGTCGGCGCGGCGAGCACCCCGTCGGAGTCGGCCAGCCCCGTGGAGGCGGTGATGTCGATGAAGTCCACCTCCACCATCAGGTACGGCGACAGCTGCTCGACCATGGCCTCCACCACGTGCTGGGTCCGGATGGACATCAGGTCATGCGGGTCCAGGTAGACCCGGAGGGCCACCGGGGCCGGCGCGGCCGGCCGTGGGACCGGCCGGATCGGCTCTCCGGTCGCGGGCCGGGAACCGGTGGACGGGCGGCGGGTCCCCTCCAGGTAGCCGGGAGTGGTCCGGTCGAACGGTTCGGGGGAGCGGAGCCGCACCGAAACGGCGGTGGCGTCGTCGTCGGGCTGGCCCAGCCGCTCGGTGGCCCGCCGGGCCAGCTCGGCGGCGCTGGCCGCCGCCCCGGTCATGCCCCGGGCCACGTCCAGGGCCACGGACAGGCCGTCGGTCAGCGACGCCCCCCGCCGCTCCACCAGCCCGTCGGTGAACATGAACAGGGCGCTGTCCTCGCCCAGGTCGTAGGTGATGGCCCGTCGGGGGGTGGCCACCCCCAGCGGGGGGTCCACCCGCTCCTCCAGGAAGCGGGCCTCCGATCCGGTGGCGGCCACGATGGGCAGGTGCCCGGCGTTGATCACATCCGCCCGCCGGGCCACCGGGTCGAGCACTACGCAGACCACCGTGGCGATCTTGTCCACCCCTCGGGATCCGAGCAGCTCATCGAGCGGACGCAGCAGGTCCGGTCCCTGGGGGGCGTGGCGCAGGGCCCGGCGCAGCTCGAAGCGCAGCTCCTCGCCCAGCTCGGCCGCGGCGGGCCCCGACGCCGGGGCGTCGCCCAGGATGACGGCCACCCGCCCGTCGCGCAGGTCGACCATGTCGTGGAAGTCGCCCGAGGTCTCCCCCTGCGCCGGTCTCCAGCACACCTCCACCGCCACCGACTGGATCCGGTTGGCGGAGGACCGCCACAGCCCGGGCATCAGCCCGCGCTCCAGCGAACGGGCCGGATCAAGCCGTCCCGGGCTCCGCCGGCCCGGTCACATCAGATGTTCGCACCTCACGATCATGGCACCCCGCGCCGGGCGGGCAGTCCCGGGGCCGGTGCGCCCGCCGGATGCCCGTCAGCCGGTGAAGTCCGGGTCCAGCTCCGCGAAGTGCCAAACCAGGGCTTCGAAGCCGATGGAGAAGAGGCGCCACTCCTGACGGCGGCCGCCCGGGCCGCTCGGCAGGCGGATCTTGCGGGTGCTGGCCGGGTCGATGCGGTCCCTGAGGGCGCACCCCTCCGACAGCGACACCACCGCCAGAGCGAGCTGCTGCATGGTGAGCCCGGGTCGCAGGCGCAGGCCCAGCACCGCCATGAAACCCTCGATGACCCCGGCCAGCCGGTCGGTGAGGGCGGTGTAGGTGGCCTGGGCCGCGCCGGTCACCCGATCGTCCCACTCGTCGTCGGGCCGGGAGGCGATGTTGCCCCAGGTGCCGACGAACAGGTGCCAGGTGCGGGACTGGGACAGAGCGTCGGCGTGGGCCCCGCCGGCCACCCGGCACAGCTCCGTGACCGCGCTCCGCCGGCCCTCCGGCGACGACAGATCGGCCTTCTTCAGAACCTGGTCCGCCTTCTTCAGGGCCGCCTGCAACTCGTCGGCGTTCTCGTCGCTGACCGCCAGGCTGAGCACATCGCCCTGGTAGTCCTCGTTGTCGCGCCAGATGCGGCGGATCACCGAGGCGTTGGTCACCCGGATACCGGTCTCCTCCTGTACCCGGTCGAAGACGCGCTTGAAGGTCAGTCGCTCGGCTCCGGTGGCCAGCCCTTCCTCTTTCAGCATCTCCAGGCCGGTGGCCAGCAGGAGCTCCTTGAGCTCGGTCCTGGTCATCCTCACCGGGCGAACCATATTCCCTCGAAGGCCAGTAACCCGCAGTCGCGTCACTCTGCGTGAGATGCGCGCGGCGAGTGACCGTAGGAGTGGCAAAATCCCACATAAGCTTCGCCAAGCAAACCTTTCGCTTGTCGTACAATCGGGATATGGGTGAGCCTTCAGGCGGCGGCCCCCACCGGGCCGGAGGATCCCGCAGCGGCGGGGTCCGCCGTGGTGCGGCCGCGCCCCGGCGGTCCAACGGCCGGGACAGAGCCATAGAGCGGTACCTGGAGCTGCGGCCCCAGATCCGGGCCCGGATGGAGTCATCGGTGCCCCCGGACCTGCGGGCCCAGTTCTCGGCGGTGACGGCCCATCAGCTGCGGGCCCTGGCCCTGCTCCGGGGCGGGGGGATGAGCATGCGGCAGCTGGCGGCCGCCCTCGGGGTGGTGGGGGCCACGACCAGCGTGCTCGCCGACCGGCTGGTGGCTCATGGCCTGGCCGAGCGCGAGCACGACGCCGGCGACCGGCGGGTGGTGCGCCTGGTGCTCACCGACCAGGGCCGCCGGGTGGCAGCCAAGTACCTGGAGGCCCAGCGGCGGGCCGCCCGAACGCTGTTCGACCGGCTCAGCGACGCCCAGATCGAGGCCTGGATGGACGTGCTGGAGACCCTGGCCGGTCCCGGCGACGGGCCCGGAGCCGCTCCCGGGTCGCCGCCGGGCGCCGGGCTGCCCAGGGTCAGCCGGCCCCCAGCCGGGCGCTGACCGACGGGGCGCCGTCGCCGCCGAGGAGCCACACCCCCACGGCCCCGTCGAGCGGGGCGGCGGTGACGACCGGCGTCTCGTGCGGCTCGATGGCCCGGCGGTACTCGACCTGGCCCCAGACCAGGGCCCGGCCGTCCGTCCTGGCGGTCGCCGCCTCCTCCACGGCCGTCCAGGCCACCACGTTGTTCACGTGCGAGAACATGTCGATGTCGGATCGGCGGAGCGGCCAGGGCCGGCCGGGTCCGGCACCGTCGGGGGGTCCGGGCACCACGAACCGGGCCCGCACCCGCCGGCTGCCGGCCGCCTCCCGGTAGGGATCGAAGTGGGGGCCGTCCAGGGACACCGGGCGGAAGGTGGAGCGCTCAAGGCTGACCCACAGCGACACCGCCTCCACCCACCCGCCGCCGTCGCTGCGGATCGAGGTGCGCCGCTCGGCCAACGCCGAGCCGGTACCCGAGCACCACGTCGCCAACTCGAGGTGCTCCCCGTAGGCCGGCCGGCGACCCACCGCGATGGTGGTCCGGCGGACCACCCAGGCGACGGCGTCCTCCACCCCGGCGTCGCGCACGTCGTCGGTGGCCACGTCCTGCAGGTAGCGGGCCACCGCGTCGAAGCGGACCCGGCCGGACGGTTCGACGTCGGCCAGGCGCACCGGGCGCCGCGAGCGGAACACCCGGCCGGGGCCCGGCGCCGGCATCTCCACCCCCGGTGCTGCAGGTCCGTGCGCCGTCATCGCGCCGATCCTACGGGCTGGCCGATATTCGCTGGCCCGGGCGCTACGGGCGGATTAGACAGTTGTCAGTACCGACCGCAGGGAAAGGAGGCGCCGATGTCCATGCTCAACCGCTGCACGATCCCGGCGCTCCGCCGCGGCCTCGGACGCCCGGCCGGGTCCCTCTGGCTGGACGTCCGGACCGGTACGGGCACCCGCCTGCTGGGCTGACCGCCCGCGACCGGTAACCCGGGGCCCGGCTCCGGGCGTGACCGGGGCCCGGGCTGGGCCGTCGCCGCTCGGGGCTGTACCCCCGGCTCCCGGCTGTGCCCCCGCTCTGGGCTGTGCCCAGGCGCACGCCTGGGCGCAGCCACCCCGTTCCGCAACCCCCGATGGCGGCGGTTCCCCGCCTGCGCACCACCGAAAGAAGCCAACCGTGCATCTGCACCCCAGCATGGCCCTGACGCTGAGCCACCACACCCAGGCCGAGCACCTCGAGCGGGCCGCCCGCCGGCGGGCGGCCGCCGGGCCGGCGCACCCCGACGGCGTGGCCCGCCGCCGGGGCTCCAGGACCCTCCGGCGGCTGGTCCCCGGCCGGGGCGGCGACGCCCCTCCCGCCCTGGGCGTCGTGCGGTGAGCCGGCGGCCCGGGTTTTGGAAGAATCGACCCCGTGGACAGCACCAGGGTGGACCGCTGGCTGTGGTCGGTGCGGGTGTTCAAGACCCGCAGCATGGCCACCGAGGCGTGCCGGTCCGGCCACGTGGCCGTCAACAGGGGGGTGACCAAGCCGTCCAGTCCGGTCCGGGTGGGCGACACGGTCACCATCCGCATTGACGGGCGGGACCGGGTGCTGGAGGTGACCCAGGTGATCGACAAGCGTGTCGGGGCTCCGCTGGCCGCCGGGTGCTACGCCGACCACAGCCCGCCGCCGCCACCGCCCGAGGCGGTGGCACCGTTCCTGGTGCGCGACCAGTCGGCCGGCCGGCCCACCAAGCGGGACCGGCGGCTGATCGACCGGCTGCGCCAGCGCTAGGCCGTCAGGCGGCCGGGCGGATCAGATACTTGGCGCCGGTGGCCTGGCGCCCGTAGACGGCGATGGCCTCCAGCGTGAGGGCCTCGTCCAGCGAGACCTGGGCGGTGTAGGAGCTGGCGAAGGTGGTCCTGATGCCGTCGGCCACCCGGCGGCGCAGCCGGTCCAGCTCCCCGGGTGCGAGCTTCTGCAGGAACGGGGTCAGCAGCCAGCCGCCCACCCCCCACGCCATGCCGAAGCTGCGCACCAGCTCGGTAGGCCCCCGGTCGAGCGAGCCGTAGATGTACACCTGCTTGTGGGTGCCGGTCCCGTAGCGGCTGAAACCGCCGCCCTCCGTCGCGGCCCGAGCCGACAGGGCCGCTTCCATGGCCGCCAGGATGGTGCCGGCCAGCCGGCCGCCGCCCACCGCATCGAACGCCACGGTGGCTCCCGTCTCGGCCACCGCGGCGGTGAGGCGGTCCCTGAAATCCGCCGCAGACGAGTCGCACACCCACCGGGCTCCGGCGTCGCGGAGTAGCTGCTCCTGCTCGGGCCGGCGGACCACGTTGACCAGGTCGATGCCGTCCTCCTGGCACAGCCGGTTGAGCATCTGTCCCAGATTGGACGCCGCTGCGGTGTGCACCAGAGCGGTGTGGCCCTCCATCCGCATGGTCTCCACCATCCCTAGGGCGGTCATGGGGTTGACGAACGACGAGGCGCCCTCGGCGGCCGTCACCCCCTCCGGGAGCTCCAGGCAGGCCCGGGCGTCCACGCAGCGGTACTCGCTGTACATGGCACCCCCGGCCACCGCCACGGTCCGGCCGAGCAGGGCTTCAGCCTCGGGGGAGGAACCGGCGGCCACCACCGTCCCGGCCCCCTCGTTGCCCACGGGCATGGCCACCCCGACCCGCCCGGTGGCCGCCCGCACGGCGGCCGGCGGCAGCGGCGCCGAGATCCGGGGGCCGACGCCGTCCACCACCGTGGCGGCCGACATGTCGGCGCCGGCGAAGAGCAGTCCCAGGTCGGAGGGATTGACCGGGGCCGCCTCCACCCGGACCACCACCTGGGCCGGCCCGGGAGGCGGGACATCCACGGAGTCGACGAACAACTCGAGACGGCCGTCCTCCCTGACCAGGGACTTCAGCTGCCGGGACTGCGGTGGGACGCTCACTGTTCGGCCCTTCCTTCCATGTGCGAGGCGAGGAACGCCTCGGCGGCGGCGTAGAACTTCAGGCGGTTCTCCGGCTTGGCGAACCCGTGGCCCTCATCGGGAAACAGCATGTAGCTGTGGTCGATGCCCTTCTCCTCCAGGGCGGCCACGATCTGCTCCGCCTCGGCCTGCTTGACCCGGGGGTCGTTGGCCCCCTGGGCGATGAGAAGCGGGATGCGGATGTCGCCGACCCGGGACAGCGGCGACCGGGACCAGAGGAACTCGGTCTCGGTGTCGCGGTCACCGACGCGCCGGTTGAACTGCTCTATCAGCGGCAACCAGTAGGGCGGTACCGAGTCGAGGAGGGTCTTCAGGTTGGACGGACCGACGATGTCAACCGCGCAGCAGAACACCCCGGGGGTGAAGGCGGCGCCGACCAGGGCGGCGTAACCGCCGTAGGACCCGCCGTAGATGGCCACCCGGCGCCGGTCGGCGTAGCCCCGGCCCACCACCCACTCGACCGCATCGATCAGGTCGTCGTGCATGCGGGCGCCCCACTCCCGGTCGCCGGCGTTGGTGAAGTCCTTGCCGTAGCCGGTGGAGCCCCGGTAGTTGACCTGGACGCAGAGGTATCCCCGGTTGGCCAGCCACTGCGCTTCGGGGTCGAATCCCCACATGTCGCGCGCCCATGGGCCGCCGTGCACGTTGAGCACGGTCGGCAGGTCCCGCCGGTCCGCGCCGGGAGGGAAGGTCAGGTAGCCGTGGACCGTGAGCCCGTCCCGGGCGGTGTAGCTGAACGGCTCCATGGCGGCCAGCCGGTACCGGCCGAGTTCCGGGCGGTTCTCGAACAGGAAGGTGGAGGAACGGTCCGCCCGGTCGAACAGGTAGGTGCGGGCCGGCCCGTCGTCGGCCACGAAGGTCACGATCCAACGCCGGTTGGCGTCGTCGTTGCTGTCGATGTGCACCTCGCCGGACCCGATCGCCGACAGGGCGGCGAAGTCGTCGGCCAGCTCCGGGTCCAGCACGGTGTGCTCCAAGCGGTCCCGGACGAAGCCCACGATAAGCGGCCGGCGGGTGTCGGGGTCGAGGAGCACGTCGCCGACGTCGTAGCTGGGGTCCTCGGCGATCACCTCCTCGGCCCCGGTGGCGAAGTCGAGTCGCACCAGCCGGGCGGTGTTGGCCGCCCGGGACGACAGCATGTACAGGCCGCCGCCGTCACCTGACACCGCCAGCGGGGCGGTGGTCAGGGAGTCCTCGTAATCGAACGACTGGAGGGGCCTCCACTCCTCGCCGTCGGGGACACACAGCTCGTAGCCGCCGCCCGACACGGCCGGGCGGACCACCGCTCTGATGTGGAGGTCGGCGTCGGCGATCCAGGGGTTACCGGTGGGCGACCCGAATCCGGTGTTGCGCCCGACCAGCTCCAGGCTGCCGGTGGTCAGGTCCAGGTGGTAGGCGTCGTGGAGGGCCGGGTTGTCGCGGTTGAGGCCGATCAGGATCTCGTCCGGGCGGCGGGGCGACGCGGCTATCGGCTGGACCTGCACGCCGTCGAACGGCGTGAGGTCGGCCGTGGCCCCCCGCTCCAGGTCCACCCCGTAGAGGCGCCAGTTCTCGTCGCCGCCCCGGTCCTGCAGGTACAGGAGGTGGCGGCTGTTGTGGGCCCACAGGTAGGCCCGCACACCCCGGTCCCGGTCGTCGGTGACCGGCGACGCCTGGCCGGGGTCGGCAGCCGGACCCACCCACACGTTGAGCACGCCATCCACCGGGGCCAGCCAGGCGATGCGGGTCCCGTCGGGGGAGATCGTGGCCATGGCCCGTTCCGGGTTCCCGAACAGCACCCGCCGGGGTATGAGATCCGCTTCCATCGCCATGAGGTCTACCATCCGCGTGTGGCTCCCACGTGCCTGCACGGTCTCCCGCCGGGAGAGTGCCTGATCTGCCGCACGCTGGGCATCGAGGGGGGTGGCACCACCGCGCCGGAGCGGGGCCGTCCGGCCGGTCGGGTCACCCCGGGGCCGGCCCGGTCCGGCCCGGAGCCGGCACAGGTGATCCCCGGCCCGGCCCGTTCCGGTTATCCCCGATCCCGGGGCGTCGGCCACCTGGTGGGCTGGGTGGCGGCCGGGGTGGTCATCGCCGGGGTGGCCGCTTGGCTGCTCCTCGGTGTGGCCTTCGCGGTGCTGCACCTGCTGGAGCTGGTCGTGGTGGCGGGCGCGGCTGGATGGGTGGGCTACCGGGTCGGCCACTTCCGGGGCCGACGCGACGGGCGCTCCTGAGGCGGCCCGGCGGCGGTCCCGGGCGGTTGGCGGTCCCGACCGGTGCCCCAGGCGGTGCCCCAGACGTCACTGGAACTGTTCACGGAGCACCATCGCTGGAACCCGGTGAACAGTTACCCCCCGTCCGGGGCGGTCAACTGGTCACCGGGGTCCCAGCCCCGCATTCGTTGAACAGTTCGCGTGCGTCCCCGGGTTAGCGTCCCTTCGGTGCGCGAGCAGCGGCCTCGGGGACAGCGCAACCCGTTCGGAGCCGTCAGCGGGCCCGGCGCCGGGCCTGCTTGACCGTGCCAGGCGGCAGACCGGGGCGGATCCGGTTCTCGTTCTTGCCGCTCTTGCGCTGCCGGGAGGCCGCCCGGCGCATCTCCCGGCCCATGTCGGGCACGGACTGGTTGGTCAGGATGGCCTCCTCGAAGGCCTTCTCCCGCTGGTGCTTGGGCACCCGGGACAGGTAGCGGGCGGTCTCCGCCATGCCCTCCGGGAGCTTCCGACCGGCGGCCCGGGACTTGTCGATGAACTTGAGGACCCGGCGGATGTACCAGCGGCGCACCACCGGGATCTTCATCATGTTCCGGCCGAAGGCCCCCCGGATGCGGCGCTTCTTCGGCTTCTTGTCCTTGGCGTCCTTGGCGCCGGCCGCGGCGCTCTGGTTTCCCTGGGCTACGGGTCGACGGCTCATACCCCTCCAGACTACGGCCAAGCGCCCACTTTGCGCCCGGTGAGGGAAGTCAGGACCGACGCTTGGAGCCGCGGGCCGGGGGCCGGGCCGCAGGGCGGGCTGCAGCGGGAGCGGCCGGCGGGGTGGCGGGCGGTGGGAAAGCGGCCAGCTCGCCGATGGTCCCCACCGTCCATGCGGTCACGTCCGCGGCCTTGATCCGCATGAGCAGGCTCGTGCGCTTACCGTCCTCGGGCAGGCCGATGGCCACGTTGGCCAGGTGGAGATACCTGGTGGAGTCGTCGGGCTGCTCCGCCGCTTCCGCGGAGGTGGCGAAGCCGTCGAACATGTCGGCCAGGGCCCGGACCTGGTGGCCGCCCTCCACGTTGCGCAGCAGCTGGGTCATGGAACGGGCCCACACCCGGGCCGGGATGAGGAGCCCGCTGTAGGTGACGCCGCCGACCAGCACGGTCACCCCGAGGGTGTTCGCCTGCCCGGCGGGTTCCTCGGCGAGGCCGTCCCACAGCTCGAGCATCGACTCCAGCCTCGGGTCGACGCCATCCTGCTGATCTGTCGTGCTCGCCGGTAGGTCGCTCATTCCCTCACTCTGTCATACGGGCCGGACCGGCTCGTCTCCGGGTCCGGCGCCGCCGGCCGCCCGGGACCGGTGAAGGCGGACCGTCGCTATCATCGGGGCGGCGAGACGTCTAGCAGGCGGGAAGTTTCCACTCATGGCCTCATTGATGGCGGTCCTCGGGCTGCTGCTCAGCATGTTGTTCGCGACCTACGGTGCCCGGCCCGGCCCGGCCCACCGGCCAGCCGTTCCGGCCCCTGCGGCGCCCGTCCGGGAGGCCGCGCTGGCCGGATCGGCCACGGGCGTTACGCCGGCCCAGCCCAACTGCGTTTCGGCCCCGTCCACGTGGTCGTTGGCCGACCGCGTCAACGAGTTGTTGATGGTGGGCGGCCAGTTCTCGGACCTGCAGGCCTCCGCCCCGGAGGCCACCGCGGGGGTGGGCGGCTTCGTGCTGTTCGGCCAGCCGCCGGCCGGGTCCGGGCCGGCGATCCGGTCCGGGACCAGCCAGCTCGCGGCCGATGCCAGCGGGGCCGGCCGGGTGGTCCCGTGGATGTCCACCGACGAGGAGGGCGGCCCGGTGGCCCGCCTCTCCGACGTGATCGGCGCCCTGCCGTCAGCCCGCCAGATGGCCGCTTCGTGGACTCCGGCCCAGGTGACCTCGGCCCTGCAGCAACACGGTGCCGCCATGCGATCGTTGGGCGTCACCATGGACCTGGCCCCGGTGCTCGACACCGCCAGCCCAAACGACAGCGTGGCGGGGGAGAGCTACCGGTCCTTCAGTGACAATCCCCGGACCGTCGCCACCTACGGCGCCGCCTACGCCGCCGGCCTGGAGCGGGCCGGCGTGGTCCCGGTGGTCAAGCACTTCCCCGGGCTGGGCCACGCCAACGCCGACACCGACACCAGCCCGGCCAGCACGCCACCCCTGTCGCAGCTCGAATCCGACGACCTCATCCCGTTCGGCTCCGCCGTCGCCGCCGGCGCGCCGGTGGTGATGGTCGGGCACATGTCCGTGCCCGGGCTGACAGGCGGCCGGCCGGCCAGCTTGTCTCCTGCGGCCTACGCCCTCCTGCGCCAGACGTACCATTTCTCCGGAGTAGCCCTCACCGACGACCTCAACGCGGTGGCCATCTCCTCTGCGGGCTACAGCCAGCCCCAGGCTGCGGTGGCGGCGGTGGAGGCCGGCGCCGACATGGTGATGATCGACGCGTCGCAGTGGTCGGCGACCGTCGACGCCCTCACCGCCGCGGTCAAAGGTGGGGGCCTCTCCGCTTCCCAGCTCGACGCGGCGGTCTCGCGCATCCTGGCCGCCAAGGGTGTGCAGCCGTGTGCCACGGTGGCCATAACCACCGATCCGGCCGGGTCCGGCTACTGGATCGCCGGCGACGGAGGCTCCGTGCAGAACTTCGGGGCGGCCGGCTCCCACGGGTCGGTGAGCGGGGTCCGTCTGGCCCAGCCCATTGTCGGGATGGCGGCGACGCCTGACGGGGGTGGGTACTGGTTGGTGGCTTCTGATGGTGGGGTGTTCGCGTTCGGCGACGCCCGGTTCTTCGGTTCCACCGGCGGTATCCGTCTGGCCCAGCCCATTGTCGGGATGGCGGCGACGCCTGACGGGGGTGGGTACTGGTTGGTGGCTTCTGATGGTGGGGTGTTCGCGTTCGGCGACGCCCGGTTCTTCGGTTCCACCGGCGGTATCCGTCTGGCCCGGCCGGTGGTGGGGATGGCGGCGACGCCTGACGGGGGTGGGTACTGTCGGAAG
>JAKAXN010000434.1 GCA_021816565.1 Actinomycetes bacterium | reverse complement strand
GCTCTGGTGGGCGACAACGGGTCGGGCAAGTCCACCCTGACCAGGATCCTGGCCGGCCGGCCGCCCACCGGTGGGACCGTCGAGCGGCCCGGCCCGGCCGGCCTGGGCCGACCGGGCGGGACGGCCATGATCCTGCAGCACCCGGAGACCCAGATCCTCGGGGTGCGCGTCGCCGACGACGTGGTGTGGGGTCTGCCCGGCGACCGGGGCGTCGACATCGACGCCGTGCTCGACTCGGTCGGGTTGTCGGGGATGGGGGAGAGGGAGACCTCCGGGCTGTCGGGTGGTGAGCTCCAGCGGCTGGCGGTGGCCGCCGCCCTGGCCCGCCACCCCCGGCTCCTGCTCTCCGACGAGTCCACGGCCATGGTCGACGAGTCCGGTCGCCGGGACCTCACCGCCCTCCTGCGGTCCCTGCCCGCCACCCACGGCATCTCGGTGGTGCACGTCACCCACCGCCCGGAGGAGGCGGCGGTGGCCGACCGGGGATACCGGCTGGCCGCCGGGCAGGTCGTCGCCGCCGGCCCGACCGCGGTCGTGGCCGATCCCCGGGTCGGCCCGGCCGACCCGGCCCCCAGCACCACCCGGCTCGGCATCAGCTCGGTCGGAGCCGTCAGCCCCGAGCCGCTGGAGCTGACCGGCGTCACCCACACCTACGGGATCGGCACCCCGTGGGCCCACACCGCCCTCGAGGGGGTCGACCTGCGTATCGACCCCCACGAAGGGGTGCTGGTGGTGGGCGGCAACGGGTCCGGCAAGTCCACCCTGGCGTGGATCATGGCCGGGATCCTGCGCCCCACCTTCGGTGAGGCCCTGCTCGGAGGTCAGCCGGTGCGGGGCCGGATCGGGTCGGTGGCGCTGGCCTTCCAGCACGCCCGGTTGCAGCTGCAGCGTTCCACCGTCGGCCGCGACGTGCGCGCCGCCGGCGCCCCCGACGACGAGGCGGTGGCCGCCGCCCTGACCGCCGTGGGCCTCGATCCGCAGGAGATGCGCGACCGGCGGGTGGACACCCTGAGCGGCGGCCAGCAGCGGCGGGTGGCCCTGGCCGGGCTGCTCGCCCGGCGGCCGTCGGTGCTGGTGCTCGACGAGCCCCTGGCCGGACTGGACTCCCGCAGCCGGGACGGGCTGCTCGACCTGCTGGCCGGTCTGCGTCACGAGCACGGTCTGACCGTCGTGGTCATCTCCCACGACCTGGGTGGGATGGAGCGGGTCTGCGACCGGGTGGTGCGCCTCGGCGAGGGGCGGATCCTGGACGACTCCGCGGTGGCGGCGGCGGGCGCATGAGGGTGCGAGCCAAGCGCCGGGCGGAGGCCGGAGCCGAGCCCTACCGGCCCCCCCAGATCAACCTCCTGCGGGTGGTGGAGGTGGACTCCCCGGTGCACCGGCTGTGGGCCGGTACCAAGCTGCTGGCCGTCATGGGGGTGAGCATCACCCTGTCGTACTTCCCGTCGTGGGCGGCCATCGGCCTGGTCACGGCCCTGCTCCTGGCCACCACCCTGCTGGCCCGCATCCCGGCCGGGGCGTGGCCCCGGCCGCCCCGGTGGTTCTGGCTACTCGTCGCGGTCACCGGGGCGCTGGCCTCCATCTCCGGCGGGTCACCGTACCTGCACATCGGAAGCGTGACCGTCGGGCTGGGCGGCCTCGACGCCTACACCCGGTTCGTGATCGTCGGGGTGGTGTTCCTGCTGTCGGCCGCGGTCGTCGGATGGACCACCCCGCTGGGCGAGATCGCCCCGGCCGTTTCCACCCTTCTGGCCCCCCTGCGGCTGGTCAGGGTCCCGGTGGAGGAGGCCGCCACCGCCGTGGCCCTGTGCGTGCGCAGCCTGCCGCTCCTGGTCTCGGAGATGCGCACCCTGGTCGCCGCCCGCCGGCTGCGGCCGGCCCCGGAGCGCCCGGACCGCAGCGAGATCGAGAGATGGCTCGACGAGCTGGTCGACCTGATGGTCGCGGCCCTGGCCGTCTCGGTCCGCCGGGCCGGCGAGCTGGCCGAGGCCATCACGGCCCGGGGCGGTACCGGGATGATCGCGGCCCGCCGGCGCCGGCCCGGGCCGGCCGACGTGGTGGCCATGGTGCTGGCCGCCGGGGTGTGCGTGGCGGCGGCGTCGTTCCCGGTGTGAGCCCGGGGGCCGCTCAGGCGGTGACCCGCACGTCGGCCGGTTCGCCCCCGGTGACGGCCAGCAGCTCGGCGAAGCTGGTGGGGAACACCGCGTGGGGGGTGCCGGCCGCGGCCCACACCACGTCGAAACCGGACAGACCCCGGTCCACCAGGATCCGCAGCCGCCCGTCGTGGCCGACGGGGCTGACCCCGCCGATGGGGAACCCGGTGGCAGAACGCACCACATCGGCGTCGGCCCGGCCCACGTCGGTGGCGCCCAGGTGGCGCCCCAGGCGGCGGGGGTCGAGCCGGTCGGTGCCGCTCAGCACGCTCAGCACCGGCTCCCCGTCGGCCACGAACACCAGCGACTTGGCGATCTGGGCCTCACCGACGCCTAGGGCGGCGGCCGCCTCGGCCACTGTGCGGGCGGAGTCGGGCAGCTCGCGCACCACGGCGGGCGAGCCGGCGGCCCGGAGGGCTTCTTGGACCCGTTGGGCGTTGCGGTGGAGCGTCACGGCGCCGTTGCTACCACGTCGTCGGGAGGCGGGTCGTCCCCTTGGGGGGCGTCGCCGGGCGGGAGGGGCCGGCCGGCGATCGAGTTGCCTGCGTTGGCCGCCACGACCAGCCCCAGGGCCACCCACTCGCGCAAGGTGAGCCTCTGGCCGAGGACCACGAAGCCGGCGGCGGTGGCCAGCGCCGGGTCCAGGCTCATCATCACCCCGAAGGCCCGGGCCGTGACCCGCCTCAGGGCCATCAGCTCAAGGCTGTAGGGGACCACCGACGACAGCACCGCCACGCTGAGGCCGAGGCCGAGCACCGCCGGATCGGCCAGCGCCGAGCCGCCCACCGCCAACCCGGCGGGCAGCACCGCCAGGCCCCCGACCGACATGGCCCAGGCCAGTCCCTGCACCGAGCTGAAGCGCCGGCCGGTCTCGCGGCTGAGCAGGATGTAGGCGGCCCAGCAGGCCCCGGCCACCAGGGCCAGGACGATCCCCACCGGGTCCAGGCCCGAGCCGGGTCGGGGGGCCAGGAGGACCACGCCGGCGCCGGCCGCCAGGGCCCACAGGCCGTCGGTCCAGCGCCTGGACCCGACCAGGGCCAGGGCCAGGGGCCCGGAGAACTCGATGGTGACCGCCACCCCCAGCGGGATGCGGTCGAGAGACTCGTAGAAGCTCAGGTTCATGGCCGCCAGGACCAGGCCGAACCCGGCCACCACGAGCCAGTCGGACCGGGGGCGGGGCCCCAGGTGCGGCTGCCGGGAGGGCCGCCGGGGGGCCACCGCCGCGACCAGGATGGCGGCGGCCAGCACCAGCCGCAGCGTGACCGCCCCGGCCGGGCCCACCCGGCCGAACAGCTTGGTGGCCACCGCCGCGCCGAACTGCACCGATACCGCCCCGGTCCCGACCAGCGCCAGGGCCGGGGACCGGTCGATCGCCCGGGCCGCCTTCACCGTTAGAGACTACGGCCCGCCACCTCCCGGTCCGCACCCCGGAAGACCGGGGTCGCCCACCACGGGGTCAGCCCGACCTGCGACGGTGGCCGTCCTCCCGACAGCAGCAGGGCCGTTCCCGGCTGCTGCTGGCTGACCGCATCGAGGGGCAGTCGTCGCTGGCGCTGCGGTGACCAGGTCACCGTCGGGGCGCCCCGACCGGCGGCCCACCACGGGGCCCGGCTGACGCTGGCCGCCGGCAGGTCCACCTCGCCTCCGAGACGCGACACCAGGTCGAGGGTGGCCAGGTCGGCGATGCCGGGCAGGACCACCTTGGAGCCGAACAGGGACAGGAACCCGTCCGCCGCCGGCCCCCACCGGGACCGGGCCTGGGAGAGGTCCTGGAGGCATCCGATCGTGAGGACCCCCTGGCTGCCGCCCTCGCTGACCAGGGCCGGCAGGTCGGGGATGGGGGCGATGTTGGCCATCTCGTCGAGGATCAGGGTCAGCGGTGCCAGCCCGTGGCCGCCGTCGGCCCAGGCGGAGTAGCAGCCGGCCCGGGCCGCGTCGAGGAACGCCACTACGATCGGCGCCACCAGCTCCTGGTGGCGGG
>JAKAXN010000038.1 GCA_021816565.1 Actinomycetes bacterium | reverse complement strand
TCGTTCAGGTAGAGGCGGACCAGGTCCTCCTCGGGCTGAGCGGCGTGGTTGTTGGGCACTCGTCCTCGTCTTTCCCGATGTACCCGGACAGGTATTTCCGAGGGTG
Source organism: Actinomycetes bacterium (assembly GCA_021816565.1). The sequence continues at coordinate 20,949 of JAKAXN010000038.1, read as the reverse complement.
ACCTTCAGGGAAGTCACCAGGTCCCAAATCTTACCGGATGAAACCGGGTTCGGGAAGGGCCGGGACACCGGAAGTGGTTGCGTCGACAAGCGTTAGGGCCGGCCGTCCCCGTAGCCTTCTACCCATGACGGTGGAGCCCCTCGAACCGCTCAACGAAGCCCCCGAGCGCTGGCTGTCGACCGAGGAGCAGCGGGTGTGGCGCCACCTCCTCGGTGTCGAGTCCCGCCTCCACGACCGCCTCGACCGCGAGCTGCGCGCCGCCCACCGGCTCAACCTGGGCGAGTACGCGGTGCTGGTGCACCTCTCGGAGGCCGGCCCGGCCGGGCTGCGCATGTCCGACCTGGCCGAGCTGCTCGTGCTGTCGCGCAGCGGGCTGACCCGTCGCATCGACGCGCTGGAGAAGGCCGGGCTGGTGGCCCGCCGGTCGTGCCCCAACGACGGGCGGGGTTCCATGGCCCAGCTCACCCAGCTGGGGGCCCAGCGCCTCGACCAGGCCGCCCCCACCCACGTGGCCGGGGTGAGGCGCTACCTCATCGATGTGCTGGGCGACGACCTCGACGGCCTGGCCCGGGGCCTGGCCCGGGTCGAGGAGGCCCTCGACCGGTCCTGAGGCCCCGGCCGTAACGGCGTCAGCCGGGCTGGCCGCCGCCGACCACGGGGCCGCCCCGCTCGATCCAGCCGTTGGTGCCCCCGGCCACCGACAGGGCCGGGTAACCGGCTTCGACCAGCGCCCGGGTGGCGGCCAGGCTCCGCCCTCCGACGGCGCAGATCACGTAGAGGGGGTCGGCGGAGGGGATCTCCTGCTGGCGGGCCGCCAGCTCGCCGAGGGGGATCAGCACCGCTCCGGGTACGTGGGCCTCGTGGTACTCGTCGGGGTTGCGCACGTCGAGAACGGTGGCCCCGGCGGCGTGGGCCTCGGCGAAGGTGGCCAGGTCGACTTCGAGCGGGGGGTAGTCAGTCACCCGACCATTCTGGTCGGCTCCGGGCGGCGACCGGACAACGGCACCGCAAGCGGGCGATACCGCCGGTCAGGGAAACAGTCGCTGGAGCAACCAGCCATCGCCGGCGCGGCGGTAGACGAAGCGGTCGTGCAGGCGGAAGGTCCCCTGCTGCCAGAACTCCACCTCCTCCGGCACCACCCGCCAGCCGCCCCACCACGGCGGTCGGGGCACCGGGCCGTCACCGAAGCGGGCCTCCGCCTCGGCCACCCGGCGCTCCAGTTCCCCGCGGTCGGACACGGGCTGGCTCTGATCCGAGGCCCACGCCCCGATCTGCGATCCCCGGGCACGGCTCCCGAAATAGGCGTCGGACTCGGCGTCGCCCACCGGTACCACCTGTCCCCGGACCCGCACCTGGCGGTCGACTACCGACCACCGGAACGCCAGAGCGGCCCGGGCGGTGGCAGACATCTCCCGGCCCTTGCGACTCCGGCCGTTGGTGTAGAAGACGAAGCCCCGCTCGTCCACCCCGCGCATGAGCACGAACCGGACCGATGGTCCCCCGTCGGGCCCGGCGGTGGCCAGGGCCATGGCCTCCGGCTCCGGCTGGCCGGCTTCGCGCGCCGCGGCGAACCAGACCCGGAACTGCTCCACCGGTTCGGCGGCCAGGTCCTCCCGCCGCAGGTGCGGGCCCGGGGCCGGCGGCTCGGTCACGGCCCGCTCAGAGGGGCTCGATGCCCAGATCGGTCCACGTGAGCAGGGGCCGCCAGGCGATGCCGGCCTCGGCAAAGCGCTCGCCCACCGCCGGGCTGCGGTCGAGCAGGGCGCTGGCGGCCACGACCTCGACACCCAGCTCCCTGACCCGGTCGGCGGCCCGCAGCAGGGAAGCACCGGTCGAGACCACGTCCTCGACCATGACGACCCGCTCCCCGGCCGACAGCCGGGCGCCTTCCACCCAGCTGCCCCGGCCGTGCCCCTTGGCCTCCTTGCGGACCGAGAACCACGTGCATCCGGTGAGCATGGCCACGCCGTGGGCCAGGGCGTCGGCTCCCATGGTCGGGCCGCCCACCGAGTCGAAGGGGCCGTCCACCAGGTCGACGACCGCCTGGCTGGCCTGGCGCAGGGCTGCGCCGGTGGCGATGGCGTACTTGCCGTCGACGTAGTCGCGGCTCCAGCCCCCGGAGCTCAGCTGGAACGGCTCCGGACGGCGCTCGTAGCCGGTCCTGCGGACCAGTTCGGCCAGGGCTTGACGGGAGGCGGGTTCGAGCGGCATGCCGGGCCGAGTCTAGGGAACCGGCCGGCGGGGCTACGCCGGGTGGGAGGCGACGCTGGCCAGCGAGGAGGGCAGCGGCTCGGAGTGGACGATGGTGAGCCGCTGGGTGGCCCGGGTGAAGGCGACATACAGGGACCGCAGCCCCTGGGGCGACTCGCCGACCATGCGGTTGGGCTCCACGACGGTCACCGAGTCGAACTCCAGCCCCTTGGCGTCGTCGACGCCCAGCACGGTCAGTTGCTGGTCCAGCGCCTCCCGACCGGCGGTGCCGAACGGCACCCCCGAGCGGCGCAGCCCGGCGAGCACATCGTCGAGCAGGCTGGGCGGCGCTATGACCGCCGAGGTACCGCCGGGCCCGTCCCGCAGGTCGGCCAGCACCGCGGCGGTGACCGACTCGACGAGCTGCTCCGAGCGGGGGAACCCGCCGGGCCGGGCCGCCGACACCACCCGGGGCCGATGGCCCGACGCCCGTACCGACTCCGGGGGGCGCATGCCGGGCGCCACCTGCTCGAGCACCCGGGCAGCCAGCTCCATGATCTCGTTGGGGGTCCGGTAGTTGACGGTGAGCTCGATCAGATGCCAGTCCCGCCGGGACGGCAGGTGCTCCACGACCTGGGCCCACGACGCCGGGGACCAGGGCCCGGTGGCCTGGGCCACGTCCCCGACCACCGTCATCGACCCGGACAGGGAACGGCGGGCAACCATGCGCAGCTGCATCGGCGACAGGTCCTGGGCCTCGTCGACCACCACGTGGCCGTAGGTGCGGATGGCCTCCGGACGGTCCGGGTGGGCCTTGCGGGGGGTGCCGAGGATGGCCCACGCCTCGTCGAGGAGGGGTATGTCGGCCTCCGTCCAACCCACCGGGTCCTCGGGGCGGCCCCGGTCCCGGAAGAGCATGGCCTGCTCGGCCGGGGTGAGCACCCCCTGGGACGCCAGCTCGATCAGCGGTCGGGCCCCGAACAGGTCGTGGAGGAGCTGCTCGGGGGTGAGCACCGGCCACATCCGGTCCAGGGCCTCGACCATGGCCGGCTCCCGGCGCAGGATGCGACCCAGCTCGTCGCTGGTCACATGCTCGGTGCTGGATGGCTCCGCGGCGGCGCCGGGGCCGGCGCCGGAACGCCGGCGCTCCTCCTCCTCGGCCATCTGGTCGGCCAGATGGCGCCACAGAACCTGCTCGAGGGTGCGGCGCCTGGAGTTGTGCGGGCCGGGGCGGCGCTTGACCGCGTTGACCAGCTCGGCCGACAGCCGGGGGCTGATGCGCAGCACCCGGCGGCCGTAGGGGATCTCGGCGGTGTGGCGCAGCGGCCGCTGGCGGTCGCCGACCGCCCGGGCCAGCACCCGGGCCATGCGGGGATCGCCCTTCAGCCTGGAGACCGAGGGGCTGTCCGACGCCGTGGCCCGGGTCACCGGGTAGAGGCCGTTGACCGTGGAGAGGTGCACGCCGGTCTCGTCGAGCGACGGCAGCACGTGCTCGATGTAGCGAAGGAACGTCGGGTTGGGGCCGAGCACCAGGACGCCCTGGCTCTCCAGGGGGAACCGGTGGGTGTACAGCAGGTACGCGGCCCGGTGCAGCGCCACCGCCGTCTTTCCGGTACCGGGGCCCCCCTGCACCACCATGATGCCGGGCAGCGGGGCCCGGATGATCTCGTCCTGCTCCTTCTGGACGGTGGCGACGATGTCGCGCATGCGGCCGGTGCGGGACCGCTCGAGCGTGGCCAGGAGCACCTGCGGACCCGACAGGCCGAGGCCCCGGCCCTCGCTGACGCCCTCGGGGTCGAACAGCTCGTCCTCGAGATCGACGACCCGCTGGCCCTCCGTCAGGAAGTGGCGGCGCCGGACCAGGCCCATCGGGTGGGCCCCGGTGGCCCGGTAGAACGGCTCGGCGACGGGCGCCCGCCAGTCCACCACCAGGGGTTCCTGGTTGGCGTCGGAGACGGCGATGCGGCCTATGTGGAAGGTCTCGGGCTCCGATCCGGGCTCGGCGCCGGCGCGGTCTATACGCCCGAAGATCAGCGACTCCTCCCCGATCTGCAGATGCTCGAGGCGGCCCAGGCTGTTGCGAACCCTGATGTCGCGCTCGGTGACCGCCTGAAACGTCCCTCCCCGCTCCCCGAAGGCGTCGTGGAGCATGGATTGAGCGGCCGCCCGCATGGCAGCGAGTCTCTGGTACGCCAGGTCCACGTGGGCCTGCTCGGCCGGGACGTCGGGATGGGCCATATAGGGGAACATCCACTTTGCGTGCTGGGCCGGCCCAATGCAAGCCGCCGCCACCACCTGCGGCACCCCGGGTCCGGGTAGCATCTGCCGTGCTCATTCGGCCATACCGGTCCCACCGGCCCGCCGTGCAGCGGCCCCGTTGACAGCCCCCTTCCTCGACGCGTGCCGCCGCCAGCCGGCGGAGCACGTCCCGGTCTGGTTCATGCGCCAGGCCGGCCGGGCCCTCCCGGAGTACCGGGAGCTGCGCCGCCACGGCAGCATCCTCGAGTCCATCCGCTCCCCGGAGCTGGCCGCCGAGATCACCATGCAGCCGGTGCGGCGCTACGGGGTCGACGCCGCCATCCTGTTCTCCGACATAGTCGTGCCGGTCTGGGCCGTCGGCTTCGGCCTGGATGTGAAGGCCGGCGTCGGACCGGTGGTGGAGACCCCGTTCTCCTCGGCCGCCGACCTGGACCGGCTCCGCCCTCTCGAGCCGGAGACCGACATCCCCTTCGTGCTGGAGACGGTGCGACTGCTGCGGGCCGAGCTGGCTGTCCCCCTCATCGGTTTCGCCGGGGCCCCCTTCACCCTGGCCAGCTACCTGGTGGAGGGGGGCCCGTCGCGCGACCACATCCGGACCAAGACCATGATGTGGCAGGAGCCGGACCTGTGGGCTCAGCTGCTCGACCGCCTGGCCGACATGGCTCTGGCCACCCTGCGGGCCCAGGTCCGCGCCGGCGCCCAGGCCGTGCAGCTGTTCGACAGCTGGGTCGGTGCCCTCTCCCCGGCCGACTACCAGCGCTCGGTGCTGCCCGCCTCCCGGAAGATCTTCGAGGGTCTGGCCGATCTGGGGGTACCCCGCATCCACTTCGGGGTGGGCACCGGCGAGCTGCTGGAGCTGATGGCGGAGGCCGGGGCGGACGTGGTCGGCGTGGACTGGAGGGTCCCGCTCGACCGGGCCCGGCAGCGGCTCGGTACCGGCGTGGCCGTCCAGGGGAACCTGGACCCGGCGGTCGTGCTGGCCGGCTGGGACGCCACCCGGGAGGCGGCCCGCGACGTGCTGGTGCGCGGCGGCGGGCGAGGACACATATTCAATCTGGGCCACGGCGTCTACCCCGAGAGCGATCCGGGGGTGCTGACCGAGCTGGTGGCGTTCTGCCACGAGTCCGGTCCGGTGGGATGAGCTTCGCCGTCGTCGGGGGCGGGATCTCCGGCCTGGCCGCGGCCTGGAGCCTCAGCTCCCGGCCGGGCACGCGCGTGGTCGTGTACGAACCGGGGCGGGTGGGCGGGAAGCTGCGCACCTCCCTGTTCGCCGGCCGGCCGGTCGACGAGGGGCCCGACGCCTTCCTGGTCCGTACCCCTGAGGCCACCGCCCTGTGCGCCGAACTGGGCCTGGACGACCTGGTCGCGCCGGCCGCGGGGCGCACCCTGCTGTGGTCCGGCGGGCGGCTCCGCCCCATCCCGGAGGGCCTGGTGCTCGGGGTGCCCGGTCGGTTGTGGCCGGTGATCCGTTCCGGTCTGCTGAGCCCGGCCGGGATGGCCCGGGCCGGTCTGGACCTGGTGCTGCCCCGCTCGAAGCTGGGCGACGACGTGAGCGTCGGCTCCCTGGTGTCGGGACGCTTCGGGCGCCAGGTCGCCGACCGGCTGGTCGAGCCGCTGCTCGGCGGGATCCACGCCGCCCCTCTGGACGAGCTGAGCACCGCGGTCGTGGCGCCCCATGTCCTGGCCGCCGCCCGCTCGTCGCGCAGCCTCCTGCTCGGGCTGCGCCGGCCGGCCACCCCGGCACCGGGGGCTGGCGGGCCGGTGTTCCTGGCCCCCAGGCAGGGAATGGGAAGCCTGGTCGCCGCCCTGGAGCGGGCCCTCCGCGACCGGGGGGTGGAGTTCCGCCCGGAGGCCGTCTCGCGGGTGTCCACCGGCGGGGACGCGGTGACGGTGACCACCGGGGCGGGGCCGGGCGACCGCTTCGACGGGACCATCCTGGCCGTTCCCGCCCCGGGCGCAGCCCGCCTCCTGGACCGGGACGCCCCGACCGGGCTGGACGGCATCGCCTTCACCTCCGTGGCGGTCCTGACACTGACGGTGCCGGCCGAGCAGTGGGCCCCGCCGGCCGGTTACAACGGATTCCTGGTCACCGGGGCCGAGCGTCGCCTCATGACCGCCTGCTCGTTCTTCAGCAACAAGTGGCCCGGGGAGAGCGACTCCGCGGCGGGGACCATCGTGCGCCTCTCGGCCGGCCGCTTCAACGACCGCCGGGTCGACGACCTCGACGACGATGAGCTGACCACCCGGCTCCTCGACGAGTTCGGTCAGGCCCTGGGGGTCCCGATCCGACCGGGCGAGATGCGCCTGAGCCGGTGGCCGGCTTCGTTCCCCCTCTACCGGGTCGGTCACACCGCCGTGGTGGAGGGGATCACCCGGTCGCTGGCGGCCGCCAGCGACGGGCGGGTGGCGCTGGCCGGGTCCAGCTACGGCGGGGCCGGCATCCCGGCGTGCATACGCTCGGGGCGGGCGGCCGCGGAGGCGGTGCTGGCGGCGACCGGTGCCTAGAGGGGCGGGCGCTCCGCCCGACCCGGCCTCCCCTGGAAGCGGGGAAGCCCCGGCCCGCCCGGTACCGGGCCGCCTGATCCCGGCCCGCCTGGTGCCGGAGAGCCTCGTGCCTGGGAGCCTGGTGCCGGCCGGGGGCTGGGCCTGGCTGGCACCCCCGGTGGCGGCCCTCGGGATCCTGCTCGCCCGTTCGCACCTGGCCCGGGTGGACGCCGTCCTGGTGGCCGCCGGCCTGATCGCCGTCGTCTACCTCAGGCCCCGCTGGTTCCTGTTCGCCATCCCGGTCGTGTACCCGTTCCAGCTGTTCGTCCTCTCCGCCGCCTACCGGGCCGGGCTCGGGGCGTCGGTGGTGAGGGACCTCGGCTACTGGATCGAGCTGGTGGCGGTGGGCCTGGCCCTGCGCGCCGCCCGCAACCACCGGCACCGGCCCCTCGACGCCCTCGACTGGACCGCGCTCAGCTACGTGGTGGTGGTCAGCCTGTACCGGCTGGCTCCCACCCTGTTCGTGGCCGCCGGCCCGGACGGGCCGCCGACGGCGAGCACCATCTTGAACACGGCTCTGCGCAACGACGTGTTCTTCGTGGTCATGTTCCTCGTGGCCCGCCACCTGGGGATCTCCCGCCGGGACCGCCGGCGGTTCGCTCTCATCACCTTCGCCGTCGGGGTGGTGGTCTCGCTGACCGGGGCCTACGAGTACCTGGCCTCGTCCTCGTGGAACCACTTCGTGGTCCACACCCTGGGCGTGACCCACTACCAGACCGAGGTCCTGAAGACCCCGGTGCACAACCTGGAGGACGTCCGCGTCTACACCCTCACCGCCGGCCACAAGCTGCTCCGGATCGGCTCGATCTTCATCGACCAGCTCGAGTGCGCATTCTTCCTGGTGGGGTGCCTGGCCATAGGGTGCGAGTACCTGGCGGGCAACGGGAGGCGACGGTGGCTGGTGGCGGCCGGGACCTTCCTGGTGGCGGTGGCGCTGGTGCTGACCCAGACCCGCGACGCCATCCTGGCCGGGGCGGTGGTGGCCGCCATGGTCCTGCGGCCCCTGCCCCACCGGGACCGGCTGCGCCGGGTGCAGCTCTCGCTCCTGGCCGGCCTGACCGTGGTGCTGCTGCTGCCCGTGGCGCTGGCCGTGGGCCTGGGCACCCGGGCCACCGCGGCCATCAACGGCCAGGACCACTCGACGACGGTGCACCTCACGGCTCTCGGGAAGGGCACCTCCGCCCTGCTCAACCAGCCGCTGGGTCGGGGCCTCGGCACCGGCGGCACCAACGGCACCCGCTTCGGGGTGGCCACCACGCTGACCAGCGAGGACCAGTACCTGCAGATCGGCAACGAGACAGGGGTCTTCTCCCTCGTCCCGTTCATGGGCCTGACCGTCCTGGTCGCCCGACGCCTGCGTCGGGCGGCGAGAGAGCGCGGGTCGTGGACCGCCGGGGCCTGGTCGGGGGCGTTCGTGGGCCTGGCCCTGGCCGGGCTGCTGCTGCAGGTGTGGCTGAGCCTGATAACCGCGGTGATCGTGTGGACCGCGGTGGGCATGGACCTCGGTCCGGATGCGGACCGGCCGGCGGGCGGGCCCGCTCCCGAGCCGTCCGATGCGGGCCGTCCCGTGGCTCTGACTACAGTTGGCGGCTGACGTCATGGAACTACGGCGCTACATCCGACTACTGGTACGACGGTGGGCGCTGATCGCCGTGACCGTGATCGTGGCCCTGGCGGTCGGATACGCCCTGACCCCCCACCAGGCGACCTCCTACACGTCCTCGAGCACCGTGCTGGTCGGGCCCCGGTCCTACACCACCGGCGGCCCCGGGGGCGGGAACCTGCCCACCACCAACCAGGCGGCCGGGCTCAACACCCTGGTGATCACCTACTCGCACCTGGTGGACACCGCCCCGGTGGCGGCCCAGGCCATCAGGGCCACGGGCGCGCCGCGCTCGGTGGGGCAGGTGCTGGCCGAGACCAGCGCCTCGGCGGTCCAGTACACCCAGCTCATCACCATCTCGGTGAAGGATCCCTCGCCCCAGGTAGCCCAGGAGCTGGCCACCGGGATGGCCGACGCGTTCGTGGCCCAGGTCGGGACGGGATCCGGCGCGACCGGCGGCCGCGGGGCCGGTTCCGGTGCCGCGCCGGCCATCTCGCTCGAGTCGTTCGGGCCGGCCGGCCCAGCCGGCGCGTCGGCCGTTCCCGGGCACAAGCGGGACGTGGCCGTAGCCGGCGTCTTCGGGCTGTTGGTGGCCGTCGCCCTGGCCGTCCTGGTGGAGTACCTCGATGTGACGGTCAAGGACCCGGAAGAGGCGGAGCGGCGCCTGGGGGCCCCGCTCCTGGCCACCGTTCCGGCCTTCCCGCAGCTGGGGGCGTCCCCGGCCCGCCGGGTCGAGCCGGCACCGGCCGGAGCAGAGGTCGGCTGACGAGCATGGCCCGGGCCGACACCCCTTCGTGGCAGGAGACGTTCCGGGCGGCCGGCGCCGGACTGGTCGCGGCCCTGGGCCGGGCCCCGGGCCGCGTGGCCGTGGTGACCGGTGCGGCCCGGGGCGAGGGCCGCACCACGGCCTGCGCCGGGCTGGCCCGGGCCCTGGCGGAAACGGGCATGCGGGTGGTGGCGGTGGACCTGGATCTGCGCCGGCCGGACCTCCACCGGGGCCTGGGAGCAGCGAACCCGGTCGGAGCGGCCGAGGTGCTGGGTCGGTTGAAGGCCCTGCCGGAGTGCCTGCAGGCGGTCACCACCGTGGCGGAAGGCCCCGCCGACGGTGGGAGCGGGGTTCGCCTGCTGGCAGCCGGCAACCCCCCGGCCGATCCGGGCCGGCTGCTGTCGGACGGCGCCCTGGCGCCGATGCTGGCGGAGCTGGCCTCCGACGCCGACCTGGTCCTCGTGGACACCCCTCCCCTGCTGGCCTTCGCCGACGGCCGGCTCATCGGGGCCCACACGGACGGGGCGGTGGTCGTGGTGCAGGAACGCCGGACCCGGGCCACCGCCCTGGACGAGGTGGCGGCGGCCCTGAAGCTGTCGGGCATCCCGGCGCTCGGGGTGCTCTACAACCGGGAACGCCGCTGAGAGAGCCCGCCGGCGGGGCCGTGGAGTCGAGGGCCGGGGCGGTCACGATCGTCATCCCCACCCACAATCGTCGGCCCTTCCTGGAGGAGGCCGTCGCCAGCGCCGTGGCCCAGGGACCGGCCGTGGCCCGGGTGGTGGTCGTCAATGACGGATCCGAGGACGACACCGCGACCTGGCTGGACCGCCTGAACGCCCCTCTGGTCACCGCCGTCCACGTCCACCCCGCAGCCGGAGGCGCAGCGGCCCGCAACCGGGGTTTCGACCTGTGCCGGACGCCCTACGTCATGTTCCTCGACGACGACGACGTCCTGCGCCAGGGAGCCATCGACCGCCTGTTGGCGGCTCTGGAGCGCCACCCCCGGGCGGCCGGGGCGGCGGGGGCCGGCCACCGCTTCGGGGCGCCCACCGACCGGCCCAGGACCATCCATCCGAGGTGGCCCACCACCCGGCCGGTGTGGAAGGAGGTCCTGTTCTGCTGGGGCATGTACCCGGCGGCCCTCCTTTGGAGGACGGCGGTGGTGGCCGACCTGGGCGGCTGGTCCGAGGACCTGCGCCGCTTCGAGGACCGGGACCTGGTGCTGCGGGCCTACCCCCGGCCGTTCGCGCTGATCCCCGACACCGTGGCCGACCTGAGGGTCCACCCCGGGCAGGTGACCAACGTGGCCCACGAGGAGCTCGACTGGCGGCTCCGGGACGCCTTCGTGGCCCGCCTGGACCCCGCCGACCGACGGGCGGGGGCCGCCATCGTCGCCGCCGCCCGCGGCTTCGAGCCGGCCCTCGAGTCGTACCGCCGGGGCGACCCGTCACCCCTGACGGCGGTGTTGCGCCGGGCCCTGGCCCCCGACACCACCCTGCTGCGATCGCCCATCCTGGCTCCCTGGCTGGCCGGCCTGGCCGTCAAGGCCGGGCTCCTGCCCGCCGTCCCGCCGGCGCTGGCCCGCACGGTCCGCGAGGCGCGACGCTCAGCCCGGCACCGCCTTCACCAGAAGAGCACCCGGTAGCGCAGCGCGCCCCGCATCTCCCCGAGGTGGTAGGCGATCTGGGTGAGCTTGTGACCTCCGGCCTCGGGCGAGCGGGCCAGGCCGGGCCCCCGGCGCAGCACGTGCAGCCAGAAGTGGACCGCCTCGCCGGCCGGACGACGGCGGGCGCCGTAGCGGCGGTAGTTGCGGTACAGCACCGCCGAAGACTGGCCGTAGCCGTACATCTGGCGGACCAGCGAGCGCAGGTCGGACCGGAGCCGGTAGTGGACCACGGCCCCGGGAGCGAAGGCCAGGCGCCCGCCGGCGAGCTGCACGCGCCACGACAGATCCACGTCGTCGCCGCCCCGGCCGCCCACCACCTCCTCGTCGCAGCCGCCCACGGCCAGGTACAGGTCCCGCCACACCGCCAGGTTGCAGCCCACCGCGAACGGCAGGAAGTCGAGCTGCGTCGGCAACCGGCCGTCGGTGAGGGGCATCCTCCAGGCCGCGGCCAGGGCGGTGTTGAGCCGGCCGTAGTCGACGTGGCCGCCCACCAGGTCGGCGTGGCCGGCGGCCCGGACCAGGGCGTCGATCCATCCGTCACCGACCACGTCGTCGGCGTCGCAGATGAGGATCAGGTCTCCTCTGGCCTCCTCCACGCCGCGGTTGCGGGCGTAGCAGGCCCCGGGCCGGGCGGTGGCGTCGACCACCCGCAGGTTCTCGATGCCCGATCCGTGGCGGGCGGCCAGCGACAGCGTGTAGGCGTCGCAGCCGTTGTCGCAGATCAGGACCTCCCACCAGCCCGGGTAGCACTGGGCGGCCAGCGCCTCGATCTGGTCCGCCAGGTAGGGCTGGTGGCCGTGGACGGGGATCACCACCGACACCGACGGCCGGGCCGGGCGGGGCCCCGGTCGGTAGGCGTGCCCGGGCTTGGGCCCGCGCCGGCCGACGCCCCGCCCGCCGGCCGGATGGCCGGGACCGGCTGCGGTCACCCGGCGGCAGCCGGCTTCTCGAGCAGGACCAGGTAGTCCCGCTCGTAGTAGAAGTTGCCGCTGCCCGAGCCCGCCGACCGCTCCTCGACGACGCGCAGGCCGGCTCGTCGGCACAGCTCGCGCACCATCTCGGGGACCACGAAGTAGAAGCCCTCCACCCGGTAGACGCCCTGCGACTCGAAGCGCTTCCAGCCGTCCTCCGACGCCAGGTTGGCGGTGTGCAGGAAGGCCCGGCCTCCCGGGCGGAGGACCCGGGAGAACTCCTGGAGGTAGGACCACTGGGTGTGCAGGTCGAGGTGGACGAAGACGTCGAATGAGTAGATGAAATCGAAGCGCTGGTTCAGCTCAACCGGCAGCTCTGGCCTGTCGACGACATGGAAGTGACAGTTGGGGACGCCCCGGAGGCGCCGGCGGGCCCTCTCGAGCATGAGCGGGGCCACGTCGAAAGCGTGGAACTCCCCCGACCGGGGAGCCACGAGGGAGGCGATGCGGGCTCCGCCGGTGCCGATCTCGCCGACCACGGAGTCGGCCCGGAGGTGGGGGTGGATCCACTCCGAGACCACCTGCTGCACCGCCTGGGCGTCGCCCCACTCGTCGCCGAGGTCCTTCAGGGACTGCACCGCGGAATCCGGCTTGCCCTCCATCTCGACGTTCCACCGCTGGAACTCCGGGTCGTCCCAGCGGGTGGCGTACCAGTCCCACAGGGACCGGTTGTAGGCCACGTTGTCCAGGGGGGAGATCCCACCCGGGACCCGGTAGGGCTCGTTGCGCTGCCACTCCCTCACCGCCTCCAGCCGGGTGGCCAGCCGGGACGGGAGCCGGGAGATCACCCCGTCGGGGATGAGCAGGGTGGCCTGGCGGGCGGTGCGGCGTACGTCTGGCATCGGGCGCGACATCGACGTCAGGCTATAGTTGGCGCCCCGATGCCGCGCCACGAAGCGACCACGGCGGCGCTCGACTCGGAAGAGCAGGAATGGTGGGCGGCCAACGGCGACCTGGAGGAGGACTTCTGCTGGGTCCAGACGCCGCTGGCCCGCCGGATGCTGCGCGGCCACTACCTGAGGCGGGCCCGCCGCTTCATCGGGGCCGGAACCCGGGTGCTGGAACTGGGATGCGGGACCGGCTGGGCCGGGCTGGAGCTGATCCGGGGGACCGACAGCCGGCTCGTGGGTCTGGACAGCTCACCCGAGCAGATCGACCGGGCCCGGACCGCCTCCGAGGCCGCCGGCACGGCCGGGCGGGCGATCTACGCGGTGGCCGGTACCGCCGAGGCGGAGGCGGCCACCGGGGGCGACCCTTTCGACGCGGTGGTCACCCACGCCTTCCTCCACCACCTCTCTACCCGTGAGATCGAGGCGGTCCTCGACGAGTCCCGCTCCCGGCTGCGACCGGGCGGCGCGCTCGTGGTCCTCGAGCCGGTGGTGGAAGGCCCGGTCTCGGTCCCCGCGGCCCAGGGTGCCGATCCCTCCGGCGGCTGGATCCGCTTCGAGCAGCGCCTCAGGTACCTGCCCCGCTGGAGCGCCGAGCACCGCCTGCGGCGGATGGGCCCCGCGGAGCTGCAGACCCGGCGCCGGCTCGAGTCCCGGCCGCTACCGGAAGCCCCGTTCGGCCCGTCCCCGAAAGAGACGCCGTTCCGGGTCGGCGAGCTCGAGTCCGTGCTGTCAGCGGCGGGGTTCTCGGTGGTGGAGTCCTCGGCGGTGATGTGCATGAGCCACCTGGTGGCCGAGGACGTCCTGCTCGCCGCCCTCTCGCAGCCCCGGTTCTGGACCGCCGCCGCCGTCCCGCTGCTGGGGCTGGCCCGGGTCGCGGACCGGATGGCGCTCCGCTCCGCCGTCCGGCCCCCGGGGCTCTGGATGTTCACCCTCTACCTGTGCCGGAGGCCCCTGTGACGACGGTCCCGTACCTGGTGGTCGGCTCCGGCCTGACCGGGGCCGTCATAGCCCGCCACCTGATCGACGCCGGCCACGAGGTCCTGATGCTGGAGCGGCGCTCCCATCTCGGCGGCAACGTCCACGATTTCGTCCACCCGAGCGGGATACGGGTGCACACCTACGGTCCGCACTACTTCCGGACCAACAACGAGTCCATCTGGAACTTCGTCACCCAGTTCGCCTCCTTCTACACCTACGAGGCGGAGCTCGCTTCCTACGTGGACGGCCGCTACGAGCACTGGCCGGTCACGTCCGAGTACATCGACCGGACCGTCGGTCCGCACTGGCAGCCCAGCTTCTCGGGCCAGCCGGCCGACTTCGAGGAGGCCTGCCTGGCCATGATGCCCGAGCCGGTCTACCGGAAGTTCGTCAAGGGCTACACCGAGAAGCAGTGGGGGGTGCCCGCCCAGAGCCTCTCGGCGGACCTGGCCGGGCGCTTCGACGTCCGCACCGGCACGGACCACCGGCTGAAGACCTACCCGCACCAGGGGATACCCCGGGGCGGCTACGCCGCCTTCATGGAGCAGATGCTCGACGGGGTGAAGGTGGAACTCGACTGCGACTACCTGCAGGTGAAGGACCGTATAGACGTAACCCGGGCCACCGTGTACACCGGCCCCATCGACGAGCTGTTCGGTTACGACCTGGGCCGGCTCGCCTACCGGGGCCAGCGGCGGGAACACCGGTACCTGCCCGACGCCGTGCACCAGCCGTACGGGCAGGTCAACAACCCGGACCCGGACGGGGGCGAGCACATCCGGACCCTCGAGTGGAAGCACATGATGGAGCCCGAGTACGACCGGGGCAGCGCCGGCACCGTGGTGACCACCGAGGTCCCCTTCAGCCCCGACGAACCGGACCACTTCGAGTACCCCTTCCCCGACGCCCGCAACGCCGACCTGTACGCCCGCTACCGGGACCGGGTCAAAGCGACCCCCGGGCTGGTCGTGTGCGGTCGCCTGGGCGAGTACCGCTACTACGACATGGACCAGGCGATCGGCCGGGCCAACGTGGTGGCCCGGCGGATCCTCGGGTCGTGACCCTCGACCAGCCGGCGCGCATCCTGCCGGTCCCGACCGGGCTCGACCGGCCCCGGTGGTCGGTGATGATCCCCACCTACCGCTGCGCCCAATATCTGTCGGCGACACTGTCAGGAGTGCTGGCCCAGGACCCCGGCCCCCGGGCGATGCAGATCGAGGTCGTCGACGACGGTTCCGACGACCGACCGGAGGCGGTGGTCGAGGAGATCGGGAGAGGTCGGGTCACGTTCTGGCGCCAGCCCCGGAACGTCGGCATCTCGGCCAACCTCACCTCCTGCATCGCCCGCTCCACCGGGGACTACGTGCACATCCTCCACGGCGACGACCTCGCCTACCCGGGTCTCTACGAGCGGGCCGGCGCGGCCTTCGACGCCGATCCTTCGCTCGACGCGCTCTTCGTGGGCGCCGAGGACGTCGACTCCGAGGGCCGGGTCTGCGATCCCCACCGGCCGCTCCGGGCGGGCCCACAGCTCCTCGACGACTTCGAGCCGGAGATGTTCGCCTGGAACCCGGTGCGGGCCCCGGCGGTGGTGGCCCGCCGCTCGTTCTACGAGCGCCACGGCGGCTTCCACCCCGACCTGCGTTACTGCGCCGACTGGGACATGTGGAAGAGGATGATCACCTGCGGCCGGGTGGCGTACCTGCCCGAGGTGCTGGTCGGCTACCGGGTGCACGCCGGCTCCGACACCGCCCGGCTGGGACGCTCACCGGCGCAGCTGAGGGAGATGATGCGCAGCGTGCGGATCAGCTACCGCTACCCGTCGCGGACCCCGACCCGGCGGTGGACCCCGAACGTCTACTGGACCGTCGGGCGCTGGGCGGCCGAGGCCATGAGGCAGCCGGGCCGCCCCCGGCGACGGCAGGCCCTCGGCTACCTCCCGATCCTGCTCGAGGCGGGCGCCCGTCGGAGGGTCGACCGGGCGCTCGGCGCCCTGGGCCGGCCATGACCGTGGATCGGGTGCTCACCGTCAACCACGCCGACACCGGGGCGGGGGGCACGGCGGTGGCCGGCTACCGGCTGCACCGGTCGCTGCTCGACCAGGGCGTCGACGCCCACCTGATCGTCGGGCACCGGGCCGGCCACGACGAGACGGTGGAACAGCTGCGGGCGTGGCGCACCCTGCGCCGGCCGCTGAAGGCGGCCCTGCGCCGGGGCGGGCTCAACGAGCTCGACGGGGTCTCCGCCTACACCCTGCGCCGGCACCCGGCGTTCCGGGCGGCGCAGGTGGTGCACTACCACGCCATCCACGGCGACTACTTCAGCTATCCGGCCATGGCCGCCCTCACGGCAGCGAAGCCGAGCGTTCTGACCCTCCACGACATGTGGCCTCTGACCGGCCACTGCTCCTTCAGCTTCGAGTGCGACCGCTGGCGGACCGGGTGCGGCTCGTGCCCGCACCCGGAGGTGTTCCCGGCCGTCGAGCGGGACTCGACCGCCCTGGAGTGGAGGCTGAAGGACCGGGTGTGGGGGGCCAGCAGCCTCACCGTGGTGTCGCCCAGCCGGTGGCTGGCCGACGTGGCCCGCGACAGCATGCTGGGCCGATTCGACATCGAGGTCATCCCCCACGGCATCGACACCTCGACGTTGCGCCCGGTGGGGCGGGACGCGGCCCGCCAGGCGCTGGGCCTGCCCCTCGAGGGACCGGTGCTGCTGTTCGGGGCGGCCTTCGTGGCCGACCGGCGCAAGGGCCCGGACCTGTTCCTCGAGGCCCTGGCCGGCCTGGCCGACACCCGGCGGCGGTCGGTCACGGTGGCGCTCATGGGCCACTGGGGCCGCGCCCTCGGGGGGCAGATCGCCGAGCTCGGCTGTTCCGTCGCCGACCTCGGTTTCGTCGGCACCGACCGGCTGAAGGCGGTGGTCTACTCGGCCGCCGACGCGTTCGTCTTCACCAGCCGGGCGGACAACTCCCCCCTGACGATCCTGGAGAGCCTGGCCTGCGGCACGCCGGTCGTGGCGTTCGACGTGGGCGGCGTGGGCGAACTGGTCCGCGACGGGGTCAACGGGCTGCTGGCCCCGGCCGAGGACCCGGGGGCTCTGTCGGCCTCCCTGGCGTCCCTGCTCGGGTCAGCGGATCTGGCGGCCCGGCTGGGCGCGGCCGCCCGGGCCCGGGTGGAAGAGGAGCACCCGGCGACCCTGGCCGCCCGCCGGCACCTCGAGCTGTACGAATCGGTGGCCGGACGCCGTGGCCGGGCCTAGCCTGCCCCGCCGGTTGCGGGCCCTGGCCGTGATACCGGTGTACGGGCACCCGGAGATGACCCACGACCTGGTGGCGGACCTGGGCCGGGAGCGGGCCGTCTGCGACGTGGTGGTGGTGGACAACAAGGGGGATTACCGGCCGGCCGGCACCGAGACGGTGCTGCGGCCCGGGCGGAACCTGGGTTGGGCCGGCGGCGTCAACCACGGCTCCCGGGAGGCCGGCGCGGGGTACGGGCATCTGATGTGGCTCAACAACGACACCAGGCTCAGCCCGGGTTTCGTCCGCGGCCTCCTCGAGGCGGCGGTCGTCACCGGGGCAGGGGTGACGTCGCCGTTCTACGACTGCCACTGGATCCACCAGCGGGACCTGTCCGCAGCGGTCGGCAGCTACACCGCCACCCGCAAGCATTACCGGGCCCCCTTCGTGGACGGCACCTGCATGCTGGTGTCGCGCCGGGCCGTGCGACGCATCGGGCTGCTCGACGACGAGACCTTCGCCCCCCTCGGCTGGGGTGCCGAGATCGACTACTGCCTGCGGGCCCGCGACGCCGGCCTGCCGGTGGTCGCCACCCGCCAGGCCTTTCTCCGCCACCTGCGGGCGGTCACCGCGCTGGATGTGTTCGCCGGGCGGTTCGAGCAGTACACCGACGAGGCCTACCCCCGCTCGCTCGAGGGGTTGGAACGCAAGTGGGGTCCGGACTGGATGAGGACGGCCGGCATCGACCCGGCCACCTTCCAGACGGGACCGCTCCCCGAGTCGGAGCGGATCTACGCCGTCCCCGTGCCCGGCTGGCCGGCGGCCCGGCGGGTCATCCGGCGGGTGGTCCGGGGTTCGGGCCGGCGGTCAGGCGCGGGGGGCTGAAGTCCAGCTGGCGGGCAGGAAGGCCGCGCCGAACGCCGGGTTCCACTCCGGGCCGCGCACCTCGAAGTGGAGCTGCCTGGCGTCGTCGAAGACGGGCGTCCGGCGGTCGGCGAAGAACACCACCCCGAGGATGTACTCCCCCGGCTGGAACGGCACCGACTCCAGCCGGCACTCGACGGTGCTCACCCCGGCGGGGAATCCGGGACCGGAGCCGTCCGACGCAGCGGCCCCCAGGATGGTCTCGTCGGGGGTGGCTACGAGCACCATGATCCGGCCGTGCGGGTGGTCCGAGTCCAGGCGCAGCTCCACGCTCACCCCGAGCGGCTCGCCCGGCCCGATGGCCGTGGGCGATACCTCGATGGCCCCGAACACGCCCGCAGCCGGGCCCGCCGGGCCGTCGGCGCCGGCCTGCTCCCGCTCGTAGGCGGCCAGGACGTCGGCGGGGGTACCGCGGCTGCGGACCGTCCCGCCGACCAGCAGCATGGCCGAGTCGCACAGCTGCGGGAGGGTCCACAGGGCGTGGGTGACGTAGAGCAGGGCGGCCCCGCTGGCCCGCAGCTCGGCGATGCGCTGGTGGCACTTGCGCTGGAACGCGGCGTCCCCGACGGCCAGCACCTCGTCGAGGATGATCAGCTCGGCGTCGAGGTGGGCCGCCACCGCGAAGCCGAGGCGGGCCAGCATCCCGGAGCTGTAGCGCTTGACCGGGGTGTCCAGGTAGCTGCCGATGTCGGCGAACTCCACGATCTGGTCGAAACGCCGGCGCAGGTCCCGCGGCCCCATTCCGAGCACGGCGGCGCTGAAGTACACGTTCTCCCGCCCGGTCATGTCCGGGTGGAAGCCGGCGCCCAGCTCGATCAGCGAGGTCGACCTCCCGGACACGGCGATCTCCCCGCAGGTGGGGGCGATGACGTGGGCCACCAGCTTGAGCAGGGTGGACTTGCCGGCCCCGTTGGGGCCCACGATGCCGAGGCTCTGGCCCGGGCCCAGCTCGAACGACACGTCGCGCAGGGCCCACTGGACGTCGCTCCCGCCGGCCTCCCCCAGGCGGCCCGGGACGAGGGCCCGCGCGTTGACCCGCTCGCGGCCCCGCCGGTAGCGCTTGCCGACGCCCGAGAACGAGACCGTGGCCGTCACAGAAGGTCCGTCACAGAAGGTCCGGGAGGCGGTCCTCGACGGTGGCGCTGTAGCCGACCGCCGCGACCAGGGCGACCAGGCAGGCGGCCACCGCGGCGGCGGTGACCCCGGCTGAGGGCCAGCGCCCCCCGGCCACCGCGGCCCGCACCGCGCCGACCAGCTGGGCCATGGGGTTGTAGGTGAAGACCCAGCTCCACTGCCCGTGCACCTCCGTGCGGGGATACATGATCGGGGTGGCGATGAACAGCAGTTGCAGGAGCAGGGGCAGGGCGAAACGGATGTCGCGCACGAAGGCCCCGAGCAGCGACGCCACCACGGACAGAGCGGCGGTGCCGAGGACCAGAGCGGCGTACAGCGGGAGCAGGGCCAGGGTCGCCAGGTACAGGTGGCCGGACGTGGCGACCTGCAGGATCAGCAGGATCGCCGTGCTGAGCCCCAGATCCACCACCACCACGCCGCACGCGGCCAGCGGTATCACCGCCCGGGGGAAGTACACCTGGCGGATGACCGGAGCGGCGTTGGCCAGCGACGGCATGCTCCAGGACACGGCGTTGGAGAAGAACGCCCACGGAGCCAGCCCGCAGTAGGCGAACACCAGGTAGCTGCCCTGCTGGGGCCGCACGTGCAGCACCTTCACGAACACCACCCCGTACACGGCCAGCAGGAGGGCCGGCTGCAGCACCGACCAGGCCAGACCGAGAGCGCTCTGGCGGTAACGGACCACGAAGTCCCGCTTCACCCACTGGAGCAGCAGCCACCGCGACAGCCACACGGCAGGCAGGGCCCGGCCGGTCGGGCGGCCGGCGCCCACACCGGGCGCCCGTCGCTCCCGGGCCGCAGCCCCGTCTATCGAGACTTCCGCCAAAACACGCCCGTCCAGTCGATCTCGGTGACCGGGTCGTCGATGCCCCGCTGGCGGCGGAAGTCGGCCACGGCGTCCCGGCAGGCCGGTATGTGGTAGTCGTCGACTATCACATACCCGCCCACCGACAGACCGTCGTAGAGGCTGGTCAGGCCGTCCATGGTCGACTCGTACATGTCCCCGTCGAGGCGGATAACCGACCACCGGTGGCCGGCCAGCGCCGGCAGGGTGTCGCGGAACCAGCCCTCCACGAACACCACCCGGTCGTCGAGCAGGCCGAAGCGCCGGAAGTGGTCCCGGACCCGGTCCACCCCCACCGCCAGGTCGGCGTGCAGGTGCAGTTCCATCCCCCGGTCCCGGGGGTAGCGGTCCGGGTCCGGAGCCGGCAGCCCCTGGAACGAGTCCGCCACGTAGACCTTCCGGTGGGGGTCGCCGAGGGCCTCCAGCAGGCCCCGCATGAAGATCGTGCTCCCACCACGCCACACCCCGGTCTCGATCAGGTCCCCGGGCACGCCGTTGGCGACGACGTCACGCACGCAGGCCTCCAGATTGTCCATCCGGGGCCGGCCGATCATCGACATCACGCCGGGGGGCAGGAAGGACGCGAACAGCGAGCCGTCGGCCAGCTGCTCGAGATCGACGGTCACCGGTCGGGCCAGCACCGAACCGCCGCGGCGGGCCAGCAGGCGGGCCACGGCGCCGCGGAGGGGGCCGGCGCCCTCGCGGACCGGCACGTAGTAGGTGGCCGGGCCCAGGTTGGCCCCGATTAGGGTCCGCTTCAGCAACTCCACGTAGGCCTCGGCCATGCCGGGGGTGGCATCGGTCACCGGTCAGGCTCCCGACCGGAGGTAGGCGTACACGTCCTGGTGATGGTTCCAGCCGGCGATCCAGGTCGCCATGTGGCTGAGGCCGGGGACGGCGTCGGCGGTGGAGCGCACCCACGCCGGCTTGCTCAGCGACACCCCG
>JAKAXN010000433.1 GCA_021816565.1 Actinomycetes bacterium | reverse complement strand
GAGCTCGGGGTGGAGCTACGGAGACTGGCCCTGGTACCGGCGCCCGGCGGGCAGTGGCCGGCGGTGGTGGCCGCCCTGGTCGACGGCTTCGACCTGATTCTCGTCCGGCCCCCGGCCCGGGTCCGCCCGGTGGACGCCCGCCGGCTGGCGGCCCGGGTGCGGGAGAGGGGAGCGGTGATGGTCGTGGTCGACACCCCGGGATGGCCGGAGTCACCTGACATCCGGTTGTCCGCCGGTCCGTCGGCGTGGGAGGGCCTGGGCGAGGGGCACGGTCTGCTGCGGGCCCGGCACATGGAGGTGGTGGCCACCGGCCGGCGGGTGGGGGGCCGGGAGCGGCGGCGGTCGGTATGGCTCCCGGCCCCCGGCGGGGGGCTGGCCGACGCCGGTCCCGGGGTGGCGGGGACCCGGGACCGGGCCCCCGCTCCGGGCCCGGCTCCGGCCCTGGAGGTGGCCGGGTGAGCACCGGGGTCGGGCGCAGGAGGGCCGGGACCGGCCGGCACGGGTACGGCCGTCCCGGGCCTGACCGGCCGCCCCGGCTGCTGGTCGCCACGTGGGCGGACTGGCCGGCGGTGGCCGCCGGGTACGCCCCCGACGTGGCCGCCGCGGTGGTGGCGGCCAACCGGGTGGTGGCGGTCACCGCGGCGGCCCGCCTCGAGGGGGTCAGGCCCGGTCTGCGCCGACGGGAGGCCCAGGGCCGCTGCCCGGAGCTGACCGTGGTCCCGGCCGATCCCGGGCGCGACGCCCGGGCCTGGGAACCGGTGGTGGCGGCGGTGGAGGCCATGGCCCCCTCCGTGGAGGTCTGGGAGCCCGGTGTGCTCAGCCTGGCCACCCGGGGACCGTCCAGGTACTTCGGCGGTGATGTGTCCCTGGCCGGGAAGGTCCGGGGGGTGGCCGAGGCGGCGGCCGGGATCCCCGGCTGCCGGGTGGGGGTGGCCGACGGTCGCTTCGCCGCCCTCCTGGCCGCCACGGTTCCCGGTCCCCCCGTCCCGGCTGGGCCGGAAGGTGCCGTCCCGGCTGGGCCGGAAGGTGCCGTCCCGGCTGGGCCGGCCGGTTGGGGGATCGTGGTCCTGGACCCGGGGTCCAGCCGGTCGTGGCTGGCTCCTCACCCGGTGGGTGCGCTGGGTCGCGGTTACGAGGATCTGGCCGACCTTCTGCTCCGGCTGGGGGTGCGTACCCTGGGTGATCTGGCGGCTCTGCCGGAGGCGGCCGTCCTCGGCCGTTTCGGCCCTGCCGGCCTGGCCGCCCACCGGCTGGCCCGGGGCCTCGACGACCAGCCGGTGCGGCCCCGCACCCCGCCTCCAGATCTGGCCTGCGCGGTCGAGCTCGACCCGCCCGAACAGCGGGTGGAGGCGGCCGCCTTCATGGCCAAGGCCCTGGCCGACGAACTGCACTCGCGTCTGGAGGCGTCCGGGCTGGTCTGTACCAAGGTGGCCATCGAGGTGCAGACCGAGCACGGGGAAACCCTGGTGCGCCACTGGCGCCACGAAGGGGCCCTCAGCGCCTCGGCCCTGGCCGAGCGGGCCCGCTGGCAGCTCGACGGGTGGCTGTCGGGGGCCGCCCACCGCGGGCCCACCGGCGGCCTGACCCTTCTCCGCCTGACCCCCGAGGAGGTCCGCCCCGACGCCGGTCGGCAGCTGGACTTCTGGGGTGGCCAGGCCGACTCCGACGCCCGGGCAGCCCGAGCCCTGGCCCGGGTGCAGGGCATGCTGGGCCCCGAAGCGGTGGTCACCGCCGTCCTGACGGGGGCCCGGAGCTTCGCCGAGCAGGCCCGGCTGGTCCCGTGGGGCGATGCCCGCGACGAGGCCGGGGAGGGGTCGGCCGGGCCCCGTGCCGATGGCGGGAGGCCGGCGCCGTGGCCGGGCCGGTTGTCGGACCCGTCGCCGTCGGTGGTGCACCAGCCGCCCCGGCCGGCTGATCTGACCGACCCGGACGGGGTCCCGGTCGAGGTCAGCGGCCGGGGGGTGATGAGCGCCGCCCCGGGGTTTCTGTCGGTGGCGGGGGAGGAGGGGGAGCGGGTAGCCGGCTGGGCCGGTCCGTGGCCGCTGGAGGAACGCTGGTGGGACGGTGGCGGCCGCCGGCGGGCCCGGTTGCAGGTGGTCCTGGAGAGCGGGGCGGCCCACCTGGTGTACCGGGAGGCCGGCCGCTGGTGGGTCGAGGCCTCCTACGCCTGAGCGGCTGTAACGCCTGCCTCCGGCGGCCCTGCCCCGGTCCGCCCGACCCGCCGGGGCCCTAACCCCGGCCCTGCTCGGCCGGGGACACCTGGGCCGCCCCGGCATCGGTCAGGCTCACCGTCGCCGGGCCGGCCTCGAGGGCCCGGCGGGCCTGGCGGGTCGTCCACCAGCCCTGGAACCGGTCCGCTATCCAGGTCGACAGCGCGAAGTCCGCGGCGCCGGCCAGCACGTCCATGAGGAAGTGGTTGCCGGTCGACATCACCGCCAGGGCCGTCGCCAGGGGGTACAACCAGACCAGGTGGGCCCACCGCCGGCGGGGCAGCACCCGCCAGATGGCCAGCGCCGACCAGCAGGCCCAGCCGATGTGCAGCGACGGCATGGCCGCCAGCTGGTTGGCCGCGGTGGCCAGGGTGCCGCTGTGCCACGAGCCGAAGGCGTGGGTGGCCGCCACCACGTCGAAGAACCGGGCCGGCTCGAACAGCCGGGGCGGGGCGGTGGGGAACATCCAGTACACCGCCATGCCGAACAGGTTGATCAGAACCAGGCTGTTGCGCAGCGGCCGGTACCGGTCCGGCCACTTCCACCAGATGATGATCAGGGCCCCCAGGGTCACGACGAAGTGGGCGTTGTCGTAGTAGTTGGACACCCACAGCGCCAGGGTCAGGTGGTGCGACATCCAGTGGTCCATCGCCGCCTCGGGGTCGAGGTGGAGCCACTTCTCGGCGTCGAAGATGGACGCTGCGTCGTGGTGCGCCAGGGCGTTGCGCAGGGGCGCCAGGTTGGCGATCATGTCGTAGACCCAGCACAACCACACGATCAGGGCCAGCTCGATCCAGATGCGGGTGCGGTTCGGGCCGCTGCGCAGCCAGCCCCGGAGGACATCCATCCTCCCGGTCGGCCCGCCGACGGCGGGTCGCCCGTCTGACGGGGTGGTCCGCAGGGCGGGATCGGATTCCCGCTCGGGGACCGTACTAGTCACGACGGGGAGATTCTAAGAGGACGGCCGGCCCCGGTTGGGCGCGCCGGGCCGTCGCCGCTTACTCTCGAGCCGTGCAGCCCGGGTCAACGGGCAGTGCGCGGACCGGGAGGGAGGCTGGCAGTGGGGGCCACGATCGAGGTATCTCCGGTGGCGGGCGCGCTCGGCGCGGTGGTGCGGGGCCTGGACCTGCGGACGGTGACGGAACCGGACCAGCTCCGTCCCGTCCTCGCCGCCCTGGCCGAGCGCCTGGTGGTGTTCCTCCCCGACCAGGACATGGATCTCGACGACCTGGAGCGGGTCACCGACCTGCTGGGCGGCCGCGACGTCACCCCTTTCGTCGCCCCGCTGGATGACCGGCCCTACGTGATCAGGGTCATCAAGGAGCCGGGGGATCAACTCAACTTCGCGAACGCCTGGCACACCGATCTCAGCTACCTACCCACCCCACCGGCCTACACGCTCCTGCACGCCCGTGAGGTTCCCCCCTACGGCGGCGACACCGTGTGGTCGAACCAGTACATGGCCTTCGAGACGCTCTCCGGGGGGCTGAGATCCACGTTGCAGCGACTGCGGGCCGTCCACTCGGCCGGGATGGCCTACGGCACCGGCGGGGTGCTGGACAAGACCAGGGATCTCACCTCGATGGCCATCGAGCCCTCCCCGGAGGCGTACCGGGAGCACGTCCACCCGGCGGTGGTACGTCACCCGGTCACCGGCCGCCTGGTCCTATACGTCAACCCGGTCTACACCACCCGCTTCGAGGGCTGGTCGCCGGCGGAGTCACAGACGCTTCTCACCCACCTGTACCGCCACAGCATCAACGAGAACTTCACCTGCCGGTTCCGCTGGTCGGCGGCGACGCTGGCCATCTGGGACAACCGCTGCACCATGCACAACGCCCTCAACGACTACTCCGGGGTGAGGCGCGAGATGTACCGGACCAGCGTCCGGGGAGTCCCCCTCGAATCAGCCGGCTGACCCGGGCCGCCCACCCGGGCCGGTGC
>JAKAXN010000432.1 GCA_021816565.1 Actinomycetes bacterium | reverse complement strand
CCGGCCACCACGACCGCCCAAGCTTCCATGGCCGGCAAGCTAGCCGCCCGGCTCAGGGCAGGGCTTCGTCGAGCTTCTTCTCGGCCTCGACCTCGGTCACGCCGATGGCGAAGGTGAGCTCCGACACCAGGATCTGGCGGGCCCGGTTGAGCATGCGCTTCTCCCCCGCCGACAGCCCCTTGTCCTTGTCCCGGTTGGAGAGGTTACGGACCACCTCGGCGACCTGGTAGATGTCCCCCGACTTCAGCTTCTCCACGTGGTTCTTGTACCGGCGGGACCAGTTGGTCGGCATCCGCACGTCCTTCTTGCGCAGAACGGCGAAGACCTCCTCGACCTCCTCGTCGTTGATGACCTCGCGCAGGCCGACCTCCTCGGTGTTGTCCGAGGGCACCATGAGGGTCAGGTCACCGTAGGCCAGGCGCAGAACCAGGTACTCCTTCTTCTCCCCGAAGGCCTCCCGAACCTCCCGGCGCTCGACGATGGCCGCGCCGTGGTGGGGGTAGACGACCTTGTCTCCTACATCGAATGTCAATGCGTCTCCAGAAAAAAAGCCGGGAAGGGGTGCTTTCCAGGGTACCAGGAGCCCGCCCGGGCGCGGCATCGACGGCGGCCGCCGCCGTCTCTGACACTTCCGCCATTTCGGGCATCGGCGCTGCCAGGGGGCCGCGGGCGGACCGGGCGGCCGGCGTGCCGGGTAACCTTCGCTCCGGCATGCAAGACATCGAGTTGTTGGGGCGGTCGGAGCTGTTCTCGGCGTTCGACGAGGCGCTCTTGGGCCGCATCGTGGAACAAGCGGTCCCGATCTCGTGCGAGCGTAACGTCGTCATCTTCGAGGAGGGGGCGGACGCCGACGAGCTGTTCGTGGTGAAAAGCGGCCGGGTGGCCGTGGGCCGGCGGTCCATCGACGGCCGGGAGTCGCTGGTGGCGCTGATGGAGCCGGGCGACCTCTTCGGCGAGATGCCCCTCTTCGACCAGGGCAGCCGCTCCGCGTCGGCCCGGGCCCTCGAGCGGTCGGTGGTGCTGCGCATCCCCTACGCCCCGGTGCGCCAGGCCCTGGACCACGACCCGCCGCTGCTGTGGAACGTGGTGTTCCTGCTGGCCCAGCGGCTCCGGGCCACCGACTCGGCCCTGGCCGACGCGGTGCTCCTCGACGTCACCGGCCGCACGGCCAAACGGCTGCTCGAGCTGGCCGGCGACGCGTCGGAGTTCCAGCTGCCCATCACCCAGGAGGAGCTGGCCGGGCTGGTGGGGGCGTCGCGCGAGCGGGTCAACAAGTCCATCGCCGCGTTCATCCGCCTGGGGTGGATCGAGCAGCTCGACCGGCGGTACCGGATCGTCCAGAGGGACCGGCTGGAGCAGCGGGCCCGCTGAGGCGGAACCGCCGAAGGCGGCGGGGTCAGGTGTAGCGGTCGAAGATGCTGGACTCGGCCAGGCGGTTGAGACCGTCTTTGATGGTGCGGGCGGTGAGCGAGTCCACGCCGGGGACCGCCTCCAGATCCTCGGTCTCGGACCGCATGATCTTCTGCAGGGTCGAGAAGCGCTCCACCAGGGCGGCCACCGTGGCCGGAGGGATACGGGGGATGCGCGACAGCAACCGGTAGCCCCGGGGCTGCAGCCCGGCCTCCAGGTCCCCGCCGGCGGCCGGTTCGAGCAGGGAGGCCACCTCGGAGGGGTTGAGCAGGTGCTCGGTGGCCAGGCCGGTGAGGGTCCCCACGACGTCGTCGGCCCGCCGCCCGTCGCCGTCGAGGAGGTAGTCCCGCACGACCTGGCGGCGCTCGTCCTCCACGCCGGCCATCAGCTCCTCGAGCTGCAGCAGCACCAGCCGGCCGTCGGTGCCGAGCTCGACCACGTAGCCCTCGATCTCCTCGGCGATGCGCCGGACCATCTCGGCCCTCTGCAGGACCGTGACCACGTCGCGCACGGTGACCAGGTCCTCCACCTCGGAGGCGGTGAGGGCGCTGGTCACGCTGTCGAGGCGGTCCCGGTAACGCTCCAGGGTGGACAGCGCCTGGTTGGCCCGACCCAGCAGGCGGGCCACCGACTCCAGGACGTGCTTGTAGTCGTTGCGGTAGAGGGTGATCACCGACAGGTCCTCCGACACCGCGATCACCGGCACGTCGATGGAGCGGGCGACCCGCTCGGCGGTGCGGTGGCGGGTGCCGGTCTCGGCGGTCGGCACGTTGGGGCTCGGCACCAGGTGCACGTTGGCCCGGGCGATGCGGCTGGCGTCGGAGGCCAGGATGATGGCCCCGTCCATCTTGGCCAGCTCGGCCATCCGCTGGGGGCTGAACTCGGCGTCGAGGAGGAAACCCCCGGAGCAGATCGACAGCACCTCGGGGCCGTCCCCGACCAGGATTAGAGCCCCCATGTTGGCCTGGAGGATGCGATCCAACCCGTCCCGCAAGGGGCGACCGGGTGCGATCGCACCGAGCGCTTCTATGAGGGCAGCGCGGCGCCGATCCACTGATCCCACTGTAACTGACAGGCCTGCCCGGATGCTCCCGACTATCGGCCCCGGCCGGGCTAGCCGGGCTGGCCGGTGCCCACCACCCTCAGCCGGGGCGGAGACACCGCCCGGCCCAGATGCCGGTCCAGCGCCTCCTCCAGGGTGGCCGCCCCGAGGAGGGTCATACCGGCCGGTACAGCGGTGCCGGGCGGGGCCACAACCCGCCCGAACCCCATGCGGGCGGCCTCGGCCAGCCGGGACGCCGACCCGGCCACCCGGCGCAGCTCGCCGGCCAGGCCCACCTCGCCCAGCACCACCAGGCCGTCGTCGACCACCCGCCCGGCGGCGGCCGACGTCACGGCCAGGGCCACCGCCAGGTCCGCTCCGGGGTCGGCCAGCCTGAGGCCCCCCACGGCCGACACGTAGACGTCCTGGCCCCCGAGGGGCAGCCCGGCCCGCCGCTCCAGGACGGCCAGCAGCTGGCCCAGGCGGGCGGCCTCGTAGCCCGACGCCGAGCGGCGGGCCGCCCCGGGCACGCCCGGCCCGACCAGGGCCTGCACCTCGGCCACCAGCGGCCGGCGACCGTCGAGCGCCGGGAACAGCACCGACCCGGGCGTCCCGGGCCGGCGGTCGGCCAGCAGGAGGGCTCCGGCGTCGGCCACCTCGGCTAAGCCGCCGGCGGTCATCTCCCACAGGCCGAGCTCCCCCACCGGCCCGAAACGGTGCTTGACGGCCCGCAGGAGGCGCAGGGCGTCGCGGCGCTCCCCCTCGAAGGTCAGGACCGTGTCCACCAGGTGCTCGAGCACCCTGGGACCGGCGATGGAGCCGTCTTTGGTGACGTGACCGACGAGGACCACCGCCGGGCCGCCGGACTTGGCGTCGTCGACCAGGGCCTGGGCACAGGCCCGCACCTGGGCCACGCTCCCCGGCGGGGAGCCCGCCGCGGGGTCGGAGACGGTCTGGATGGAGTCCACCACCAGCACGTCCACGGCCAGATCGGCGACGGCGCGGCGGATGCGGCCCAGATCGGTCTCGGCGGCCACCCACATGCCGGAGCGCAGAGCCCCCAGCCGCCCGGCCCGGCGGCGGACCTGGGGCAGGGACTCCTCGGCCGAGACCAGCAGGCTGCGCCGGCCCCCGGAGGCCAGGGCGGCGAGCATCTGCAGCAGGAGGGTGGACTTGCCGGTGCCGGGCTCCCCCGCCAGCAGGGTCACCGACCCCGGGGTGAGACCCCCACCCAGCACCCGGTCCAACTCGTCGAGCCCGGTGGCCATGACCTCCTCGGCGGAACCGTCGAGGGTGTGGATCTCCACCGGGGCGGCCGCCGGCCGGCGGGGCGCCGCGGTCCCGGGGGCGGCGACCGGCGCCGGGTCGGCCTCCTCCTCCACGGTGTTCCACTCCCCGCAGGTGGGGCATCGCCCGGCCCAGCGGGCGGTGACAGCCCCGCAGTCCCGGCAGCGGTAACAGCTTCGTGGACGAGCCATGCCCTCAACGTAGGGGGCAGGTGTGACGGTCCGGACGCGGAGAGGCCACCGCCCGTAGGCGGTGGCCTCTCCCTCGACGCTTCCCGGGTGTTTCCCGGGGCTCTACTGCTGCTCGCCGCTGCCGGCGCCGGCCAGGGCCACCGGGGGCGGCTCGACGCCCTCCACGGCCCGGAAGACGATTCCCGGCTCGCCGGTCTCGGCGTCGTTCTCCACGTCGACGACGA
>JAKAXN010000037.1 GCA_021816565.1 Actinomycetes bacterium | reverse complement strand
ACGGTCGTCCAAATGCCGACTTACGAATATGCGTGCAAGAACTGCGGCGAGCACCTCGAGGTGGTCCAGTCCTTCAAGGACGAGGCCCTGACCACCTGCCCGGCGTGCGGCGGGGATCTCCGCAAGGTGTTCGGGAGCATCGGTATCTCGTTCAAGGGAAGCGGCTTCTACAAGACCGACAGCCGCAGCTCGACCTCGGCCGGCTCCCCGGCCAAGTCCTCCGACACATCAGGCTCGTCGTCGACCTCGTCGTCTTCGTCGTCTTCGTCATCCGCGTCGTCGGACTCCTCCGGCTCCTCGAGCGCCAAGGCCTCCTAGGCCCACCCGGTGGTCAGCGCCGAGATCGCCGTCATCGGCGGGTCCGGCTTCTACCGGTTCCTCGACGACGCCACCGAGGTCACCCCCGACACGCCTTTCGGCCCGCCGTCGGCCCCGGTGACCGTCGGGTCGGTCGGTGGCCGGCAGGTGGCGTTCCTGGCCCGCCACGGCGCCCGTCACCACCTGCCCCCCCACGGCGTCAACTACCGGGCCAACCTGTGGGCCCTCCGGGAGCTCGGGGTGAGCAGGGTCATAGGGCCGTGCGCGGTGGGCTCGCTGCAGGTGCACATCGATCCCGGCGATCTGGTGGTGCTCGAGCAGCTGATGGACCGCACGTGGGGCCGGCCCGACACCTTCGTGGGCGGGCCGCAGGTGGACCACGTCAGCTTCGCCGACCCCTACTGCCCCGAGCTGAGCGCGGTGGTGGCCGACGCGGCGGCCCGGCCCGGCGGCTGGCCCGGCCGGGTCCACGCCGGCGGCAGCGTGGTGGTGATCCAGGGACCGCGATTCTCCACCCGGGCGGAGTCCCGGTGGTACTCCTCCGCCGGCTTCGACGTCATCAACATGACCCAGTACCCGGAGGCCTACCTGGCCCGGGAGCTGGGCCTCTGCTACGCCGGGGTGGCCCTGGTCACCGACCGCGACGCCGGCGTCGAGGGCGATCCGTCCGTGGCCGCGGTCACCATCGAGGCGGCCATGGAGGTGCTGGCGGCCAACGTGGAGCACACCCGCCGGCTGCTGGCGGCGGTGATACCGGCCGTCCCCGTGCAGCGGGCGTGCAACTGCTGCGAAGGGGGCGCGCCCAGCCTGGGCCCGGGCCGGGCCGGTAACGGCTGACGCGAGGCCCGGCGCCTACCGGCCGGTCAGGCCCACCGGGCAGGAGACCCCGGTTCCGCCCAGCCCGCAGTAGCCGTTCGGGTTCTTGGCCAGGTACTGCTGGTGGTAGTCCTCGGCGTAGAAGAAGCCACCCTCGGGCAGGTACGCCACCTCGGTGGTGATGGGTGGGTAGCCGGCGCCGGCCAGCACGCCGTTGTAGGCGTCCATGGACCGCTTGGCGGCGTCGAGCTGCTCGCCGTCGGCCACCAGGATGGCGGAGCGGTACTGGGTGCCCACATCGTTGCCCTGGCGCATCCCCTGGGTGGGGTCGTGGGACTCCCAGAAGACCCTGAGCAGGTCGTCGTAGCTGGTCACGGCCGGGTCCCAGACCACCAGGACGACCTCGGCGTGACCGGTCCGGCCGCTGCAGACCTCCTCGTAGGTGGGGTTGGGGGTGTAGCCGCCGGCGTAGCCCACAGCCGTGGTCCACACGCCGGGCGCGGTCCAGAACCGCCGCTCCGCCCCCCAGAAGCAGCCCAGGCCGAACACCGCGCTGCGGTAGCCGTCGGGGAAGGGCGGGGTCAGGCCGTGGCCGTTGACGAAGTGGCGCTCCGGTACCGGTATCGGGGCGGCCCGGCCGGGCAGGGCGTCGGCCGGGTCGACCATCTGGGTCTTGTGTCGGGAGAAGAGCACACCCCCAGCGTACGGCTGCCGGATCGCTAAATCCGGCGCGCCGGCCGCCTCAGAACAGATCGGGCAGGACGCCCAGGTCGAGCGGCTCGGCCGGCGGCCCGTCTATCAGGTAGCGGCTGAGCTCCCCGGGCAGCCACGGGGGCAGCACCCGCCCGCCCGTCCCGACCAGGGTGGCGAGCTCGTCGAGCCCCCACCAGCGCAGCCCGCTGAACGCCAGTGCCTCCATGGCCTCCAGGCCGCCCGGCCGGTAGACGGGGTCGGGTTCGGGCTCGGGGACCGGGCCGATCCGGGCCACGTGGATGTGCTCCAGCTGGTCGAAGCGGATGCCGGCGAAGGTGTAACGGGCCCGGTGCTGCCACACGCTCGGCCCCACCTGCGCGTCGCTGATGCCGGTCTCCTCGAACAGCTCCCGGGCCGCGGCGGCGGCGCTGGACTCCCCCGCCTCCATGCCGCCGCCGGGGATCTCCCACCACTCCCCCTTGGCCGGCTGCACCGGGTCCCGGGCGTTGATCAGCAGCACCCGGTCGCGCTGGTCGAGCACCACGACCCGGGCCGCCTCCCTACGGTAGGTCCACAACGGGCGGCCTACTCGCCGCTCATGGAGACATCGGAGATGGCCAGGGTTAGCCCGGAGGCGGCCGACGGCAGCCGCTCGAGGTCCGAGCCGACCGCCACGATGCCGCTCAGCATCCGCTGCAGGGTGGAGGCGATGGTGAACTCCCGGACCGGGCCGGCGAGGGCCCCGCCCCGGATGAGCACCCCCTCAGCCCCCACGGAGAAGTCCCCGCTGACCGGGTTGACACCGGAGTGGATGCCCGACACCGACTGCACCAGCAGGCCGTCGCCGACCCGGCGCACGATCTCCTCCGGGGAGGCGTCGCCCGGCACCAGCGACACGGCCCGGGCCCCCGTGCCGGGCCCGCTGCGGTAGCCGGCCCGCACGGCGGAGCCGGTCGACACGGTGCCGGCCCGCCGGGCCGCGTAGGTGTTGTACAGGAAGCACTTCAGCACCCCGCCGTCGATCAGCACGTTGCGCCGGGTGGCCAGGCCCTCGGCGTCGAAGCGGCCGGCCGAGTAGGCGTCGGGGTCGGTGGGGTCGTCGACCAGCGTGAAGCCGGGAACCGACACCTGCTCACCGACGCGCTCGGCGAACAGCGACCGGCCCTTGAGGACCGACTCGCCGTCGAGGGTCCCGGCCAGGATGCCGAGCAGCGTGGCGGTGATGCGGGGCTCGAGCACCACGGTGACGTGGGCGGACTGGGGTTTCACCGCGCCGAGCAGGCGGGTGGCCCGCTCGACGGCGTCGGAGGCGGCCTCCTCAAGGTCCAGGTCCCCGGGGCTGCGCCCGACGCTGTAGCCACCTCCGGTCTGCGACTCGTCCCCGTCGCCGGCCACCGCGTAGGCCGACAGGTAGCAGGCGGTGCGCCGGCTGGAGGCCCGGATCCCGGTGCTGGAGGCCACCGCCGTCTCCACTGCGGAGTCGCCCCAGGACGCCGACTCCACCTGGCGGATGCGGGGGTCCCCGGCCCGCAC
This sequence comes from Actinomycetes bacterium, assembly GCA_021816565.1. The sequence continues at coordinate 17,724 of JAKAXN010000037.1, read as the reverse complement.
CGCCCGCTCCAACTCCAGGGCCCGGGCCACCTTCTCGCCGGTCGGGTACGACGCCAGGTCCTCCCGCCACAGGTCCAGCTGGGCGGGCTCCACCCCGTCGGGCTCGGCCAGGCCGAGGTACTCGTCCTCGGTGGCGAAAGCCGCGTTGTCGCGGGCCTCCGCCAGGGTCTCGGCGATCACCTCCGGATCCAGCGAGCCGGCGTAGGCGAAGCCCTGGCGGCGACCGGCCACGACCCGGATCCCTATCCCGGCCGACTCGGCCGAGGAGAGGGACTCCACCTCGCCGCCGTACACCTCGATCTCGGTGCTGCGATCGCGGGCCACGTAGGCCTCGACCTGCTCACCGGAGCGGGCCCAGCCCGCCACCCGGGTGGCCAGCTCGAGCAGCTCACCGGTGCCGGTGTGCCCCTCGGTCACGGTCATCGGGCCGTCCCGCCCACGGTCATGGCGGCGACGCGCAGGGTGGGCTGGCCGTCGCCGACCGGGACGCCCTGGCCGTTCTTGCCGCACGTGCCGGGGCTGCCCATGGCGAAGTCGTTGCCGACCACGTCGATGTTGCGCAGGACCTCCGGCCCGTTGCCGATGAGGTTGGCGTCGCGCAGCGGCTCGGTGATGCGGCCGTCCTCGATCAGGTAGGCCTCGGTCATGCCGAACACGAAGTCGCCGGTGACGGTGTTGACCTGGCCGCCGCCGAGCTGCGCCACGTAGACCCCGTGGGGGGTCTGGCGGACGATCTCCTCGGGGTCCTCCCGGCCGGCCAGGACGTAGGTGTTGGTCATGCGCACCATGGGCAGGTCCCGGTAGCTCTCCCGGCGGCCGTTGCCCGAGCTCGGGCGGCCCTCCTTGCGGGCCCGCAGCCAGTCCCACATGTAGTCGGTGAGCACGCCGTTCTCGATGAGCACGTTGCGCTGCGCCGGGTGCCCCTCGTCGTCGATGGCGATGGCCCCCCACTCGGGGCCCATGGTCCCGTCGTCGACCAGGGTCACCAGCGGGCTGGCGACCAGCTCCCCCACCTTGCCGGCGAACACCGACAGGTCCTTGGCGATGTGGTCGGCTTCCAGGCCGTGGCCGCAGGCCTCGTGGAACAGCACCCCTCCGCTGCCCTGCTTGATCACGACCGGGACCCGCCCTGACGGGGCCGGGCGGGCCGACAGCTTGGTGATGGCCCGGGTGGCGGCCGCGGCGGCCAGGTCGTCCACCGATACGGTGTCGAACAGCTCGTAGCCGATGGTGGCCCCCACCGACTCGCGCCCGGTCTGCATGCCGGTGTCGCCCGAGGCCACGCACGAGACGGCGAAGCGGGTCTTGACCTGGTCGTCGGAAGCCAGAACCCCCTCGCTGTTGGCCACGAGGATCCGCCGGCGGCTGTCGCCGTAGACCGCGCTCACCTGGCGCACCGACGACCCGGCCCGCCGGGCGGCCTCGTCGGCCCGGCGCAGCAGGGCGACCTTCTCGGCCTTGGCGACGGTCTCGGGGAACACCGCCACCGAGGTCGGGGCGGGGGCGTCGACCCGGCCGAGGGCCACGGTCCTCACCCCGCCGCCCCCCTGGCGGGCGGCGGCGGCGGCCGCTTCCGCGGCGGCGGCCAGCCCGGCAGGGGACAGATCGCTGGTGTGGGCGAAACCGGTGGTCTCGCCGGTCACCACCCGGATACCGGCGCCCCGCTCGCGCCCCGAGGCGAGGTCCTCGACCCGGCCGTCGTCGAGGCGGGCGCCGGTCCCCCGGCGGTCCTCGGCGAAGATCTCGGCGAACTCCCCGCCGCTGCGCAGGGCCGTGCGAAGCACACCCTCGATGACCGCTTCATCGATCAGCATGGAACTCCTAAATGGTGCGATTGGACCGTGCGGACCGGGCTGCTCCGCCCGCCACCGAGCGCGGCATTGGAACATCGTGAGGGTACCCGCGTACCGTTGATAGGCGTGGGTCTACCTGCCGGTTTGTCCAGTCAGATCGAGCTCGAGGTGACTCCCGCCGACACGGCGCTGGCGGTCGGTAGCGGAGACGTCGAGGTTTTGGCCACCCCCCGGTTGGTGGCCCTGTGCGAGCAGGCAACGGCCCGGGCCCTGGCCCCCCACCTGGCCGCCGGGCAGACCTCGGTGGGGTTCCGGGTGGAGATCACCCACCTGGTGCCGGTGCTCGTCGGTGGCCGCATCACCGCCGCGGTGGCCCTCGAGAGGGTCGAGGGCAAGAGGCTGACATTCAATGCCACGGTCACCGACAAGTGCGGCCTGGTCGCCGCCGGCCGGGTGGTCCGGGTCCTGGTGGACGCCGGGGCGTTCATGGAGAAGGCCCGCTAGGAGGCCCCCACCGGGAGCCGGGACCTCAGGAGATGGTCACCGGGGTGCCGAGGGGCAGCATCCCGGCCAGGCGGGTGATGACGTCGTTGGGCAGCCGGACGCACCCGTGGGAGACGGCCCGGCCTATCGACCACGGCTCGTCCTGGCCGTGCATGCCGATCTGGGCGTTGCCCCCGTTGAACACCGCATAGGTGTCGGAGAACCAGGCCAACCCGAAGATGTAAGGGCCGTACGGACCGGTCGGGTCGTCGGGGCGGATCAGCTCCCACAGGTAGGTGGTGCCGGCCGGGGTGGGCGCCGCCGGCGACCCCACCGCCGCCGCGGTGGTGAGAACGGGCCGGCCGGCGTCGGTGACGGTGACGGTGTGGGCCGCCAGGTCCACCGCCACCCGGTAGGAGGTCTGCCCGAGGCTGGCGGCGGACGCCGGGATCCAGCCGGTCGACCCGTTGGGCCGCACCGGCAGCTCCACGTGGAGCCAGCCGGACCCGCCGGGTGCGCCGATCACGGCCAGGACCTGCGGGGTGCCGAAGGGGTTGGTGGCGGCCAGCGAACCGGCCGGGGGGCCGCCGGGAGCGGCGCTGTAGGACACCGCGGCGCGCAGCGTGGCGATGTAGCTGGGCGGGGGGCCGGCCGGCGCCGCCGGCCGGGCCGTCTCGGCGGCGGGGCGGGTGACGGTGGGCGGGCGGGTGACGCCATGGCGGGCGGACCCTCCGGTGAGGACCAGGGCCCCGGCCGAGCCCGCAGCCACCACCGCGGCGGCCGCGGCGGCCAGCGCCATCGTGGTCCGGGAAGCCCTGCGCACATGGTCATCCTGCCATCCCGCCCCGACGGACCCGCAACGGTTCATTATTCTCAACCGGTTGCCCGATCCAGAACCCCCCCCTTCAGGCCCCGTCCGCCGACCCGTGAGGCGGTCGCAGTGGTGGCGAGAGGTGCTGATAATCGCGGCGTTCTACCTGGCCTACACCTTCGTGCGCGACGTGCGCGGCACCAAGCCGGTGTCGGTGTTCCAGGCCTACACCAACGCCCGGCGCCTCATCCGGGTGGAGCGCTGGTTCGGCATGTTCCACGAGGAGAACATCCAGCACTTCTTCCTGTCGCACCGGTTGCTGATCGAGGCGTGCGACGATTTCTACGGCACCATCCACTTCCTCGCCGCCATCGGGGTGCTGGTGCTCCTGTTCTTCTGGTTCCCGGCGCGGTACCGCCTGTGGCGCAACACCCTGGCCTTCGCCACCGGCCTGGCGCTGATCGGATTCATGTTCTTCCCCCTGATGCCGCCCCGCCTCCTGCCGTCCCACTACCACTTCGTCGACACCCTCAGGGTCATCGGTGGCATATGGAACTTCTCGAGCGGCCCGATCAACGACGTGTCCGATCAGTACGCGGCCATGCCCAGCCTGCACACCACCTGGGCGGCCTGGTGCGCGTGCGCGGTCTTCTCTCTGATCCGGCCCCGCTGGGCCCGGCCCCTCGTGTTCGTGTACCCGGCCATGACCATCTTCGCCATCATCGTGACCGCCAACCACTACTTCGGTGACGTGATCGCCGGGCTGCTCCTGCTGGCCGTCTCCTACGCGCTGGCCCGCTGGCTCACCGGGTGGCTGGACCGACGGGCCGGCGCCCGGGCCGTGGCGCCTGCGGCGGTGGCCTCCGGGGACTCACCGGCCCGGGCGGGCCGGTGAGCGGGCCGAGCGGGCGACCCGGCCTGCCCGGGGCGGTGCGCCCGGTGGCCGAGGCGGTCAACGGGAGGCTCTCCGACCTGCTCGACGGCGAGATCGGCCGCTGGAGCGGGGTGGATCCGGACCTGGCCGCCCCCTTCGACGCCCTGCGGTCCTACGTGCTGGCGGGTGGCAAGCGACTCCGTCCGGCCTTCTGCTTCTGGGCTTTCGTCGGGGCCGGCGGCGACGGTTCCGACCCGGCGGTCACCGACGCCGGGGCGGCACTGGAGATGCTCCACACCGCGGCGTTGATCCACGACGACATCATCGACGGGTCGCCCCGCCGCCACGGCAACGACACCGTGCACATCCGCTTCAGCGACCTGCACCGCAGCCGGGGCTGGGCCGGCACCCCGGGCCGCTTCGGCGAGGGCAGCGCCATCATCATCGGTGACCTGGCCCTGGTCTACAGCAGCAGGCTGCTGGCCGGCGCCCCTCCCGCTGCGGTGGCGGTGTTCGAGGAGATGCGCCTCGAGGTCAACGTGGGGCAGTACCTGGACGTCCTAGGCACGGCCGAAGGGGTGGGCGGCCCGGCCGACGGGGAGGCCCGGGCCCGGCGGATATGCCGGTACAAGACCGCCAAGTACACCATCGAGCGGCCCCTGCACCTGGGCGCGGCCCTGGCCGCCCCCGACCGCCTCGACCGGCTGGCCGGCCCGCTGTCGGAGTTCGGGCTGCCGCTCGGGGAGGCCTTCCAGCTGAAGGACGACCTGCTCGGCGTGTTCGGCGACCCGGCGGTCACCGGCAAGCCGGTGGGCGACGACCTCCGCGAGGGCAAGCCGACCCTCCTGGCCAGCCTGACCGCGTCCCGGGTGTCGGGACAGCGGCGGGAGTGGTTCAGCGGGCGCTTCGGCGCCGACGATCTGAGCGATACCGATGTCACCTCGATGCAGGAGCTGATCGAGGAGACCGGCGCCCGGGCCGAGGTGGAGTCCTCGATCGCCTCGCTGGTCGCCCGGGCCGAGTCCGCCCTGGACGACCTGCCCCTCACCGCCGAGGCCACGACGGCCCTCGGCGAGCTGGCCCGCTTCGTGGCCGGCCGCGACCGCTGAGCGGGGGCCCCTCCCGACCCGCCCGATGGGTGGAGCGGTCCGCCGAGGTTCCCGGGTGGCGGTACCCTCGGTCAATGCTTCTGGAGTCCATCAACTCACCGACGGACCTGGTCAGGCTCGATCAGGATGAGTTGCAGACCCTGGCCGCCGAGATCCGGGCCTTCATCGTGAACGCAGTTGCGACCAACGGTGGCCACCTGGGCTCCAACCTGGGGGCGGTCGAGCTCACCATCGCCTTGCACCGGGTCTTCTCCTCGCCGCGAGACATCCTGCTGTGGGACACCGGCCACCAGGCGTACGTGCACAAGCTGCTGACCGGGCGGCGCGAGATGTTCTCGGCCCTGCGCCAGGGCGGCGGGCTGTCGGGCTACCCGAGCCGGGCCGAATCGGTGCACGACTGGGTGGAGAACAGCCACGCCTCGACCATCTTGAGCTACGCCCACGGCCTGGCCGCGGCGGTGGCCCGCAGCACCACCCCCGACCGGCGGGTGGTGGCGGTCATCGGTGACGGGTCCATGACCGGGGGCATGGCCTTCGAGGGTCTCAACAACCTGGGCCACAGCGGGAGCCGGGTGGTCATCGTGCTCAACGACAACGGCCGCTCCTATGCCCCGACCATCTCCCGGCTGTCGGAGAGCCTGACCAAGCTCCGGCTCCACCCCGGGCTGACCTCGATGCGGTCCCGCATGGAGGAGCGGCTCAAGGACCTGCCCGGCGTGGGCAACCTGGCCTACAGCAGCCTCCAGGGCCTGTACTCGGCGGTGCGCGAGGTGATCGAGCCCCCGGCGTTCTTCGAGGCCCTCGGCGTCCGCTACGTCGGCCCCATCGACGGCCACGACATCGAGGGGATGGAGCTGGCGCTGATGCAGGCGGCCGAGTTCGACGGGCCCATCGTCGTGCACGCCCTCACCCGCAAGGGTCGCGGCTACGCCCCGGCCGAGGACGACGACGAGCGCTGCCTGCACGACGCCCCGGTGTTCGACCCGGTTGTGGGCCCCGGGGACGACCCCCACGCCCTCAAGGGCTACACCCAGGCGTTCAACGAGGCCATGCTGGGGGCCGGTGAGCGGTGGCCCAACCTGGTGGCCATCACCGCGGCCATGCCCGGCCCCACCGGGTTGCTGCCCTTCGCAGCCCGCTGGCCGGACCGGTACTTCGACGTCGGCATAGCCGAGCAGACCGCGGTGACCTCGGCCGCCGGGATGGCCATGGGGGGCCTCCGGCCGGTCGTGGCGGTGTACGCCACGTTCTTCTCCAGGGCCTTCGACCAGGCCAACATGGACGTGGGACTGCACGGCCAGCCCGTCGTGTTCGCCCTGGACCGGGCCGGTATCACCGGGCCGGACGGACCCAGCCACCACGGGGTGCTGGACATGGCGCTGTGCCTGCGCATCCCCGGCATGACCATCTTCGCCCCCTCCTCGGCCCAGGAGCTGCCGGTGATGCTCGACACCGCCCTGGAGCTGAGCGGCCCGTCCTCCATCCGCTACCCCCGGGGGGCGGCCCGTCAGGTCGGTCCCGACCAGGTGGGCTCGGGCCTCAACGCCCGCCTGGTGCGCCGGGGGGACCGACCCACCGTGTGCATCCTGGCGGTGGGCAAGATGCTGGCCGCCGCCGAGGAGGCGGTGGAGATCCTGGCTGCCGAGGGCACCGACGTCACCCTCTGGGACGTGCGGGTGGTGAGGCCGCTCGACCCCCGCATGGTGGTCGACGCCGGCCGGCACGAGCTGGTCGTGACGGTGGAGGACGGGGTCCGCTCCGGGGGCGCCGGGTCGTTCATAGCCGACGCGGTGGCCGACCTGCACGAGACCCGCACCGCTCCCCCGGTGCTGACGCTGGGCGTCCCCACCGCGTTCATACCCCACGGCTCCCAGGACCAGATCCTGTCGCAGCTGGGCCTGGACGGCCCGGGCGTCGCGGCGGCCGTCTCCAAGGCCCTGCCCCGCCGGTCCGACGGCCTCGAGGCCACCGGCGCCCTCGAGCAGGCCTGAGGGTGACCGACACCGGAGCGCATCTCTCCGCCCTGGCCGCCGACAGCGAGGCGCTGATCGACCTGGCCGCCGGGCATCTCGGCGCCGCGGTCGAGGCCTGCCCGGGATGGACGGTGGCCGAGATGGTCGGCCACCTGGGCGGCGTCTACAGCTGGGCCGCCCTGGTGGTGGCGGCGGCCGGCGAGCGGCCCGCCATGACGCGCGAGCAGCCCCCGGCCGAGCAGGAAGCGCTGGACGGCTGGTTCCGGAAGCAGCGGGCCGCGCTACTCGACGCCCTGTCGTCGCACGAGCCCGACGCCCCGGCGTGGATCTTCACCTCCGCCGACCGGGGAGACGTCGGCTGGTGGCGCCGCCGGATGGCCATGGAGACCGCGGTGCACCTCTTCGACGTGGAACAGGCCGCGGGCCAGCCGGGCACCATGGAGCCGGAGCTGGCGGCCGACGGGGTGGACGAGCTCCTGGGCCAGATCCTCCCCGGCTACCTGGCCCGCCACCCGGTCCCGGAGCTCAGCGGCACCCTCCACCTGCACGCCACCGACACCCCCGGGGAGTGGTCGCTGGACTTCGGCGCCGCCGACCTGGCCGTGCGCCGGGACCACACCAAGGCCGACACCGCCCTCAGGGGGCCGGCGGCCGGGCTGTTCCTGTGGCTGTGGAACCGCACCGGCCCCGACCGGGCCGGGGTGGAGGTCTTCGGCGACCGCTCCGTCGTCGAGGCCTGGGCCGCGGTCCGGCTCTAGCCGCCGGGCGGCGCCGGTAGCGGCTCGAGCAGCTGCGGGCCCTCGTTGGCCACCCGGTTGACCAGGCTGCTCACCGGGAAGGCCTCGAGCACGTCGGCGGCGGCCGGGGCCATCAGGGCCCCCACCACCGCCGGGTCGGTGCCCGGGTCCAGCCACGCCGCCCAGTCCCCCGGCTCGAGGATCACCGGCATCCGGTCGTGGATGGGGGCGACCGTCTCGTTGGCCGAGGTCGTGATGATGGCGCAGGTGCGCAGCGCCTCGGCGGCCGGGTCGCCCCCGGGCCGCCAGACCTCCCAGATCCCGGCCAGGGCCATCGGCCGCCCGTCCCGGCGGCGCAGGGCCCAGGGCAGCTTCCCGGCCGGCCGCCCGTCGAGGGTGCGCCTCTGCCACTCGTAGAAGGCGTCAGCCGGGATGAGGCACCGGCGCCGGGCGATGGCGGCCCGGTAGGCCGGCTTGCCGGTGACGCCCTCGGCCCGGGCATTGATCATCCGGCTCCCGACGGCCGGGTCCCGGGCCCAGGACGGGACCAGCCCCCAGCGGAAGGTCCCGAGCACCCGGCGGGGACCTTTCACCCCCTCGTCGGGATCATCGCCGCCATCGGCCCGGTCGGCCCGCCGGGACAGGGCCACCGCGTAGACCGCCACGCTGGGGGCCACGTTGTAGCGGGCGGGCATCTCGGCGGCCCGGACCTCGTCCACCTCGAACACCTCGGCCAGCTCGGCCGCCGTCGAGGTCGAGGTGTATCTGCCGCACACGGCCGGTCACGGTACCCGCCGGGTGAGAATGAGCACATCGGCGGGGACGCCCTCAGTAGACTGCCGCCGCCGTCCACCCCTTATGGCCTTCGTCTACTCCTCCCCCCAGTACGCCCGTTGGGCCCCCCGGATCCGGCGGTCCGTCTCCTCCCTGGCCCCGGCGGCCCTGGCCTTCGCCCTGGCCAGCCTGGCCCTGCTGCTCGGCTGGCGCGGCGTCGATCAGGCGGCCCAGACCTACCGGGTGGTGCAGTTCCAGCTCCACGGCCTGATGCTCTGGGACAGCGGCTGGTACGCCGGCAACTTCCCTCTCGGCTACAGCGTCCTGTTCCCGCCCGTGGCCGGCATCTTCGGCCTGCAGGTCGTGGCCGTGGCCTCGGCGGTGGTCGCCACATGGTCGTTCGACCGGGTGATCCGCTCCTATCTCGGAGCCCGTCCCCTCGGCACGTGGTACTTCGCCGTCTCGACGCTGCTGCCGGTGACCATCGGCCAGTGGCCGTTCCTGGCCGGTGAGGCGGCCGGGCTGGCCGCGCTGGTCTTCCTGCAGAAGGGCCGCCGGGCCCTGGCGGTGACGCTGGGGCTGGTGTCGGCCCTGTTCTCCCCGCTGGCCGCGGCGTTCCTGGCCATGGCCTGCCTGGCGTGGGCCGCGTACAACCTGAAGCGGCGGCGCTGGATCATCGCCACCGCGGTGGTCAATCTGGCCGTCATCGGGGCCATCGGCCTGCTGTTCCCCGGCACCGGACCGTTCCCGTTCCCCTGGACCGGGTTGGTGCCCACCGAGCTGCTGTGCCTGACCGCCTTGACCCCGCTCGTGCAGACCACCCCGGCGGTGCGGCTGGGGGCGCTGTTCTACGCGGCGGCGTCGATGTTCTCGTTCGTGGTGCCGAACCCGCTGGGCGGCAACGCCCCCCGGCTGGCGGCGTCCATCGGGGTGCCGCTGCTGGCCTGCTTCCTGACCGCTCCGGGCCCGGCGCTGGCCCGCCTCAGCCAGTCCGAGGTGCTGCGCCGACTGTCGCGGGGCCGCAATTTGTTCCTGCCCGGAAGGTGGCGGTACCTGGCGGTGGTGCTGGTGGTGCCGTTCGCGGCGTGGCAGTGGGCCCCCTGGAACGGGATCATCACGTCCCCGGCCCGGGCGTCGTTCACCCAGGCGTCGTTCTACACCCCGATCGTGACCGAACTGGCCAAGGTGGCGCCCGAGCCGGTACGGGTGGAGATACCCCCCACGCTGGACCACTGGGAGTCGGCCTACGTGGCCCCCCACGTGGCCCTGGCCCGGGGCTGGGAACGCCAGCTGGACATCGCCGACAACCCGCTCTTCTACACCCCCGGCGCCCTCACCCCGGCCGCCTACCAGGCCTGGCTCGACGCCGAGGGGGTGTCCTACGTGGCCCTCCCGGCCGCTCCGCTGGACTACGCGGCCCGGGCCGAGGGGGCCCTGCTGACCTCCGGCCGGCTCACCGACCTGCGGCTGGTGTGGAGCACCAGGGACTGGAAGCTGTGGCGGGTCACCACCAGCCCCGGCCTGCTGAGCGGGCCCGGCACGCTCACCGCCCTCGAGCCGGACCACCTGTTCATCACCGCCCACGCCCCCGGCCGGATGACCGTCCGGGTCCGCTACACCAACTTCTGGGCGGTCACCTCCGGGGCGGCCTGCGTGGCCCCGGCCGCGGTGCCCACCGGCGCCGGCCAGGCCAGCGCCTCCCCGTACCAGTGGACCACCATCACCGCCCTGGCAGCCGGGACCATCGAGCTGTCGGCGTCGGTGCTGCACCCACCTGCCCCGGCCGCCTGCCCGCAGTCCTAGCCCGGCCGCCGCACCGGCCCGGCCGGCATGCCGGCGTCAGCGGTCCAGGAACTCGGCCGAGCCCAGATCGATGGCCTGGCGTCCGTGGCGGTTGGCCATGGCCATGAACATGTCGTCGCTGCGGGCTGTGCGGGCCACCAGCATGGATGCCGCCACGGCCATGATCAGGCCGTCGAAGGCAAAGCGGCGGTAGCCCTCCCAGCACTGGTCGGCGGGCAGGTCCACCCCGGCGCCGGCCAGCGCCAGCCGGTAGGCCTCCACCAGACCGGCCTCGTGCTGCCTGCGGGCCTCGGGCAGGAGGGCCGAGCCGATGAAGTAGGCGACATCGCACAGCGGGGCGCCGATGCGCACCGTCTGCCAGTCCAGTACCGCCACCCGGGGACCGCCGAAGAGCAGGTTATCCAGGCGGAAGTCCCCGTGCAGTACCGACCACGGGCCGGGACGGGACGACAGGTACCCCTCGAGCGAGCCCATCAGCCGCTCGCTGACCTCCAGTACCCCCGGCTCGAGCCGGTCCCGGTAGCGGTCCACGAAACCGCCGAACAGCAAGCCGACGCCCTCGGCGGTCAGCCTGGCCGCGTCGGGCGACGGCCGGTCCAGCCACTCCAGGTCGAGCAGGGTCGGGTCACCCCACCTGGGTGCGTGGAGGGCCGCCAGCTCGGACACCGCGGAGGCCGCCTCCTCGGGCCGGCACCCGGCTATCTGGTCGCCCGCCTCGGCCGGGGCCAGATCCTCGAGCAGCACCACGTAGGCCTCGGCGGCGGGGTCGAAGCGGGCCAGGTAGCAGCGCGGGCGGTTGACCCACACCGTGTGGGCCAGCTCGTTGTAGAAGGCCACCTCCAACTCGTAGGTGCGGGTGGAGAAACCCGCCGAGCGGCTCACCGGATCCGATGAGGGCACCTTGGCCACCAGCGAGGCCGGAGCCGGGGTGGGTCGGTCCCAGACGGGGATGAGCCGCAGCGAGTCGGCCACGTTGCCGAGACCGATCGGCGTCGCCGACAGCTCCGTGACCCGGGCCCCGTCGGAGACCGGGGCGAGAGCCTCGGTCAGCCACTCGGGGCTGAGCCCGGTGGCTCCAGCCGGCGCGTTCAGTACGGACATCACCCTCCCCCCGGAGCCGTCCATCGACCCCGACCGGGCGGGAGCCCCGCCGGGGGAACGGCGACCCGATCCTAGCCCGGCGGTCACGCCCGGGCCGGGGCGGGCCGCCGGGGGTACGGAGGGCAGCAGCGGCCGGAGCCGGGCCGGTGGTCCGGGTCATGATGGGGCATGCGCCGCCACCGCCGCCGGGTCCCCGCCGCCACCGCCGCCGGGTTGGTGGTGCTGGCCGGGACGCTGGCCGGGTGCGGCTCGGGCCGCGCCGCCGGGCCGGCCCGGAGCGCGTCGCCCTCCCCGACCGCCGCCAACCCGGCCACCACCCGACCCGCGGGCGGCGCCACGCCCGCCGTACCATCGGCGGGCGGGCCGGCCCCTATCGACCCGGCCGCCCCCACCGGCCCGGCGTGGACCACCTACCAGGGCTCGGCCGCCCGGCTGGGCCAGGCCGGGCCCACCCCCGGCCTGGCCCCTCTGACCCGGGCCTGGTCCGACGCCCTCGACGGCCAAGCGGTGTACGGCCAGCCGCTGGTGTTCGACGGCCGGGTGATCGTGGCCACCGAGGGCGACAACGTCTACGCCCTCGACGTCGCCACCGGCCGCGTCGCCTGGCAGGTCAGCATGGGGGCTCCCCTACGCCACGTGGCGGCCGCCGCCGGCTGCGGCGACGTGGATCCGCTGGGGATCACCAGCACGCCGGTCATAGACCCGGCCACCGGGACCGTGTACGTGGTCGGAGAGGTCAGCACGGCCGGCCGGCCCCCGGTGCACCACCAGCTGGTCGGCATCTCAATCGCCAGCGGTCGGGTCACCCTGAACGTCAACGCCGACCCGGCCCTGCCGGCCGGCCAGAGCCCGCTCCACCTCCTCCAGCGGGCGGCGCTGGCCCTGGCCGGCGGCCGGGTCTACGTCGGCTACGGCGGCCAGTACGGCGACTGCGGCGCCTACTCCGGCTGGGTGGTCGGGATGCCGACCACGGGCCCCGGCGGACAGTCCCTCGACGTGACCCCGGATGCCCTCGGAGGGGCGGTATGGGATGGTGGGTCGGGGCCGGCGGTGGGCCCGTCGGGGACGCTGTACGTGACGACCGGCAACCCCGACTCCCCGGGCCCGGCCCCGTGGGCGGAAGCGGTGCTGAAGCTCGACCCCGGGCCGGTAGGGCCGCCCGTGGCGTCGTTCCAGGACCGGGCGGCGACCGGGGACATGGACCTGTCCACCGGAGGTCCGGTCCTCCTGCCCGGCGGGCTGGTGTTCGCCGTGGGCAAGACCGACATCGGGTACCTGCTGCGCCGGTCGGACCTGGCCCCGGTGGCTGAGATCCGGGGCATCTGCGGCAGCGACCCCGACGGCGGGGCGGCCTACGACCCGGCCACCGACAGCCTGTACGTGCCGTGCCGGGCCGGCGGGATTCAGCAGGTCGACCTGGCCGGGCGCCGCACCGGGTGGCGGGCCGGGCGGGCCAACTCCACACCGGTCCTGGCCGGCGGGGCGCTGTGGGCCCTGCGCTACCCCGACGGCGTGGTGCAGGAGCTGGACCCGGTCACCGGGCGGGTCCTGCAGTCGGTCCCGGTGGGGCGGGGCGTGGCCCACTTCGCCTCGCTGTCGGTCGCCGGGGGCCTGGTCCTCGTGCCCACCAGCTCCGGCGTCGAGGCGCTCCGGGGCCCGGGCCGGACTGCGACGCCGTAGGACCGGCCAGGCGGTACTGTCCAGCTCACCACGACCGAGGGGAGGGCCGATGACGGGAGCGTCGTACGCGCACGGCGGATCGGAGACCAGCCTGCTGGGCGAGACCATCGGGGCCAACCTGGCCCGCACCGCGGCCCGGCTCCCGGACCACGAGGCACTGGTCGACTGCCCGTCGGGGCGGCGCTGGACCTACGCCGAGCTGCTGCAGTGGTCGCGCTCGGTGGCCCGGGGGCTGCTGGCCATGGGGGTGCAGAAAGGCGACCGGGTCGGTATCTGGTCGCCCAACTGCCCCGAATGGGTGGCCCTGCAGTACGGGACGGCCCTGATCGGGGCCATCCTGGTCAACGTCAACCCGGCCTACCGCACCTCGGAGCTGGACTACGTCCTGCGCCAGGCGGGGGTGCGGGTGCTGGTGAGCGCCACCGCCCACCGGACCAGCGACTACCGGGCCATGGTGGAGGAGGTCCGGCCCGGGGTGACCGGCCTCCGGCACGTCGTATTCATCGGCGACGCCAGCTGGGACGCCATGGAATCGGCCGGATCGGCGGTGAGCGACGCGGACCTGGCCGCCTCCGAGGCCGCCCTGGCCTTCGACGACCCCATCAACATCCAGTACACCTCCGGCACCACCGGCTTCCCCAAGGGTGCGACCCTGTCGCACCACAACATCTTGAACAACGGCTTCTTCGTGGCCGAGCTGCTCGGCTACAGCCCGGCCGACCGGGTGTGCCTGCCGGTGCCCTTCTACCACTGCTTCGGGATGGTCATGGGCAACCTCGGCTGCACCACCCACGGCTCGACCATCGTCATCCCGGCCCCGCTGTTCGACCCGGCGGCGACCCTGCGCGCCGTGCAGGAGGAGCGCTGCACGTCCCTGTACGGCGTGCCGACCATGTTCATCGCCGAGCTCGGCGTCGGCGACTTCGCGTCCTACGACCTGACATCCCTGCGGACCGGGCTCATGGCCGGCTCTCCGTGCCCGGTGGAGGTCATGAAGCGGGTCCAGACGGAGATGCACATGGGCGAGGTGGGCATCGCCTACGGCATGACCGAGACCTCGCCGGTGTCCACCCAGACCAGGGCCGACGACAGCCTGGAGCAGCGCACCGCCACCGTCGGGCGGGTCATGCCCCACCTGGAGATCAAGATCGTGGACCCGGCCACCGGCCTGGTGGCGCCGATCGGCACCCCTGGCGAGGTGTGCACCAGGGGATACTCGGTGATGCTCGGCTACTGGAACGAGCCGGACAAGACCGCCGAGGTCATCGACGCGGCCCGCTGGATGCACACCGGCGACCTGGCCGTAATGCGCGAGGACGGCTACGTGAACATCGTCGGGCGGATCAAGGACCTGGTGATCAGAGGCGGGGAGAACGTGTACCCCCGGGAGATCGAGGAGTTCCTCTACACCCATCCCGACATCGCCGATGTGGCGGTCATAGGGGTCCCGGACGAGAGGTACGGGGAGGAGATCATGGCCTGGATCAGGCTGAAGCCCGGAGCCACCCCCCTCGACGTCGACGCCGTCCGCGACTTCTGCCGGGGCCGCATCGCCCACCAGAAGATCCCCCGCTACATCAAGCTGGTGGAGGAATTCCCCATGACGGTCACCGGCAAGGTCCGCAAGGTGGAGATGCGGGAGGAGAGCGTCCGGGAACTCGGCCTCGGTCAGGTGGCGGGGATCCGTACCGCCTGACCGGCGGTTACGCCGGGCCCGGACGGGCCGCCGGGAGCGGACGTCTCTGCCGGAGCGGCGGTCCCGTCTCCGCCCGGCCCGGACGCGCCCCCCGCTCCCGGCGACGGGGTCGACCCGGCAGCCGGCAGGCGCAGCACGAAGCGGGCCCCCGGACGGTTCGGGGCCACCTTGATGCTGCCCCCGTAGAAGCGGCTCAGATCGGCGACGATGGCCAGGCCGAGGCCGAAGCCGCCGTCGCCCCGGTGGCGGGCCTCGTCGAGGCGCACGAACCGCTCGAAGATGCGGTGCCGGTCGGCTTCGGGGACGCCCGGGCCGTCGTCGGCGACCTCCAGGACCACCCCGGCGGCATCGGTGCCCACCGTGACGGCCACCCGGGAGGTGGCGAAGCGCCGGGCGTTGTCGAGCAGGTTGTAGACCATGCGCTCCAGGTAGACCACCGGGACGGCAACCGGCGCCGGCGCCACGTCCACCGTCACCAGCGGTGACGTCCCGCCGACCGATTCCACCGCCTGGCGGGCAACCTCCGCCAGGTCGACCGGGTCGGCCACCGCCGGCAGGCTGCCCTCGTCGGAGCGGGCCAGGAGCAGCAGGCCCGCAACCAGCTGCTCCATGCGCTCGTTCTGGTTGAGCACCTCGGACGCCACCAGGGGCCAGTCCGCGACCCCCGGATGGTGCAGGGCCACCTCCAGCTCGGTGCGGATGTTGGCGATGGGCGAGCGCAGCTCATGTGAGGCGTCGGACACGAAGCGGCGCTCCCGCTCGGAGGAGGCCTGGATGCGGTCCAGCATCGAGTTGAGGGTGCGGGCCAGGCGGCCGACCTCGTCGTCGTTGGCCGGCTCGGCCACCCGGTGGCCACTGCGGACGGTCGCCACCTCGGCGACCTCCCGGCGCATCATCTCGATGGGCCGGAGGGCCCGACCCACGATCAGCCAGCTGATGCCGGCGACCATGACGATCAGCATGGGGGTGCCGATCTCCAGCAGCCGGCGGACATAGGCCACGGAGTGGTCGTACTGCTGGAGCGACATCACCACCACGACCACCCCCTTGACCCCGTTGTTGCTCACCGGGACCGCCACCGCCCGCACGTCCCGGGCCAGGGAGCCGAGCACGCCGGGGGCGGCCACGATGGGCGGGTCGCCGGGGTCCCAGAGCGGCGGCAGGCGGTGCAGCGGACGGCTGGCCCCGATGACCTTCCCGCCGCGCAGCACCTGCACCAGCCCGGACTCGATGCTCGGATCGGTGGGCAGCACCAGCGGGGTGGCCAGCTCGGGGTTCAGGGCCAGGACCTCGCGGGCCTGCTCGTCGGCGGTGGCCTGCAGCACCCGCCCCCGGTAGTGGCGCATACCGGCGTCCACCAGGGCGAAGGAGACGATCAGGGCGCAGGCCACCGCCACCAGGGCGGTGGCGGTGACCCGCACCCGCACGCTGCCCAGGACGCGCCGGGCCAGGCGGTTCACGGGACCGCCCCCACCGCCGCCAGGCGGTACCCGAGGGAGCGGACCGTCTCGATGTGTGAGGGCCGGCCGGGCTGGTCCAGCTTGCGCCGCAGGTATCCGATGTACACCTCGACCACGTTCGGGTCCCGCTCACTGCCCGGGTCCCAGACGTGCTCGAGCAGCTCGGCCTTGGAGACGGCCTGGCCCGGCCGGTGGAGCAGGTAGGACAGCAGGGCGTGCTCCCGGCGGGTGAGGACCACCTCGTCGGCACCCCGCCAGCACCGGTGCTCCCGGGTGTCGAGGCGCACGTCGCCGTGCGCCAGCACCGCCCCGCCGGGCGAGCCGCCCCGGCGGATCAGGGCCCGGAGGCGGGCCAGCAGGACCGGGTAGGAGAACGGCTTGGAGAGGAAGTCGTCGGCGCCGGTGTCGAGCGCCTCTGTCTGGTCGAACTCCCCCTGCTTGGCGGTCAGCATCAGCACCGGTACCCGGGCCCCGCTGTCGCGCAGTCGGCGGGTGACGGCGTAGCCGTTGAGCTTCGGGAGCATCAGGTCCAACACGATGGCGTCGAACGGCTCGGCCATGGCCCGGGCCAGCCCCTCCTCCCCGTCGGTGGCCACGTCAACCGTGTAGCCCTCGGCCTGCAGGCCCCGGGCCAGCGATCGGGCCATCGGAAGCTCGTCCTCGACTATCAGAATCCGCACCGACCACCAGTCTGCCCGTACAGTTCAGGCGATGGGCGACGACCGCACCGCCGAGGTGGCATCCATCGCGCAGAGTGCCCTGGTCCCGGTGCTCGGCCCGGACGTCACCGTCTCCCGGATGCATCCCCTGACCAGCGGGGCCTCGCGCCAGTCGTGGGTGTTCGAGGCCGCCGGTCCCGGCGTCGCCGGCCGCCGGTTCGTCCTGCAGAAGGAGATGATCCGCCCGGACCCGGCCGTACCCGCGGAGGAACGGCCGCTGGCCATGACAGCCCAGGCGGCCGTGATCGCCGCCGCCGCGGCGGCCGGGGTACCGGTGGCCCCCGTCGCGGCCGCCGGGGAGGCCGACGGTCTCGGGTACCTGATCTCCGACTACGTGGACGGGGAGGCCCTGCCCCCCACCGTGCTGCGCGATCCGGAGCTCGAGAAGGCCCGCTCCGAGCTGATGGAGGGCTGCGCCGCGGCCCTGGCCGGCGTCCACCGGGTCGACCCCCGGGGGCTGGGGCTGATCCAGCAGGACAAGCTGGCCCTCTACCGCCGCCGCCTGGATCAGATGGGCGAAGCTCGGCCGGTGCTGGAGCTGGGCTACCGGTGGCTGGCCGCCAACCGGCCGCCGACCGGCCCGCCGGTGGTGGTGCACGGGGACTTCCGCCTCGGCAACCTGATGGTCGACCGCCGGGGCCTGCGGGCCGTGCTGGACTGGGAGCTGGCCCACCTCGGGGACCCCCACGAGGACGTGGCCTGGGCGACCAT
>JAKAXN010000431.1 GCA_021816565.1 Actinomycetes bacterium | reverse complement strand
TCATGAGCGAGTCGCAGGAGATCCAGCAGAAGGGCCAGGCCAAGTACGGCTATGTGTTCCAGGGAGCCGACTACGAGGGCGCCACCTGTGACTTCATGGAGTTCCTGACCGACGCCGGGGGCAAGGTCCTGAACAGCAGCGACAACAAGTCCGTCCTGACGGCCAACAGCGACGCCCTCACTGCGCTCAACTTCATGCAGAAGCTGGTCACGAGCGGCGTGAGCCCCAAGGCGGAGTCGACCTTCCAGGAGTCGCAGGCCATGGACACCTTCGACGCCGGCCAGGCCGCATTCCTGCGCAACTGGGACTACGCCTACTCGAACTCCCAGGCCTCGGGATCCTCTGTGGTGGGCAAGGTGGGGGTGGCGCCCCTACCGACGTTCCAGGGGCAGGCGGAGCCGGGGTACTCGAACATCGGGGGCTGGAACCTCTACGCCAACCCGCACAGCAAGAACCTGGCCGCGGATCTCACCTTCATCAAGTGGATGACCGGATCCACGGCGCAGAACATCCTGGCCACGCAGTTCTCCGAGATCCCCACCAATGAGGCGGTCCGCACGTCGCCCAGCGTCATCGCCAGCAACGCGGTGCTGGCCGTGGTCCCCAAGACCAAGCTGGTTCCCCGCCCGGCCCAGACCCCGAACTATCCGGCCGTCAGCCAGGCCATCTACCAGAACGTGAGCGCCGTGCTGGCGGGCAACAAGAGCCCTCAGGCGGCCCTCACCGCCGCCAACTCGGCCATAAACACCGCCGTTTCGGGCGGGGGCCTCTAACCGAACCATCCGGGGTGGGGAGCCCACCCGGGCTCCCCACCCCGGCCCCACCAGAGAGGAGCGCCTCATGGCTGTAGCCGAGCAGGCGGTCATTCCCCCGGACACGCCCAACGTCGCCGTCCCGGGGATCGGCCGTCCCGACATCCACCGCAAGAAGCTGGCCCGCCTGGGCTGGATGTTCTCCGCGCCGGCGCTGACCCTGATCGGCGTGGTGACCATCTTCCCGATCGTGTTCTCCGTGTTCATGAGCTTCGAGAACGTCAACGTCACCGGATCGGGCTTCCAGTTCAACGGCACGACCACCGCCAACTACAACCTGGTCCTCAACAACGAAACCTGGCGCTACGCCCTCGGCTTCACGGTCCTCTACACCTTCGTCACCGTGCTCGTGGAACTGGTGCTGGGGACGGCCATCGCCCTCGTGCTGGAGCGGCTGACCAGGGGCCGGGGCTGGATGATGGCCCTCCTGCTGATCCCCTGGTCGCTGATCACGGTCATCTCGGCGGAGCTCTGGCTGTACATGTTCGACCCCACGTACGGGATCATCGACCACATCCTGCACGCCCTCGGCTTCGGCAACCCGGTGATCCTCGGCAACAACACCTCGGCCGTCATCGCCTTGATGATCGCCGACGTCTGGAAGACCACCCCGTTCGTGGCCATCATCGTGCTGGCCGGCCTGGTGATGCTCTCCGACGACGTCTACGAGGCGGCCGAGGTGGACGGGGCATCGGGCTGGACGACGTTCTGGCGGATCACCTTCCCGCTCCTGCGCCCCACCATCGCCCTCGCCGTCCTGTTCCGGGTGCTGCAGGCCTTCGGCCTGTTCGACCTGCCCTTCGTCCTGACCCAGGGCGGGCCGGGCCACACCACGACCTCGCTGGCCCTCCTCGGCTACCGGGCCATGTTCCAGGATCTGAAGTTCGGCCCCGGCGCCGCGGTGGCGACCAGCACGGCCCTGCTGGTCGTGCTCGGGTGCATGGCCTTCCTCAAGGTGTTCAAGGCCCAGGTCGGCACGGAGGGTAACTGAGATGGCGAGGAAGAGGGTCCGCACCGGCTGGCGCCGCTACATCAACGGGCTGACCGTCGCCACCACCATCACCGTGCTGTTCGTGATCCTGCCCCTCGTGTGGATGATCACCAGCTCGTTCAAGGGCCCGCAGAGCATCGCCACCAGCAAGTGGCTGCCGTCCCCCTGGACGACCACCAACTACCAGAACGCGTTCCAGCACTACACCTTCACCCGCTACATCCTCAACTCGCTGGTGGTGTCGGTGACGGCCACGGCCGTGGTGCTGGTCCTCGGGGTGATGGCCGGTTACGCCCTGGGGCGCCTGCCCATGCGCAACAAGCTGCCCCTGATGGTGGCCCTGCTCATGATCTCGGTGTTCCCGGCCATCGCCGTCATAGCACCCATGTACCTGCTCATGAAGGACATGGGCTGGCTCAACAGCTACCAGGCCCTGATCCTCCCCTACGCGGCGTTCAACCTCCCCTTCGCCATCTGGATCCTGCGGAACTACTTCCTCGGCATACCCAAGGAGATGGAGGAGACCGGCCGCATCGACGGGGCATCACCGCTGCGGACGGTGTGGTCCATCGTGCTCCCGCAGGCCAAGCCCGGCGTGTTCACCGCCGGCATCTTCACCTTCACGGCCTGCTGGACGGAGTTCCTGATGGCCCTGTCGTTCAACAGCGACAACAACTTCCGCACCATCCCGGTCGGCATCGCCCTCTTCGGCTCGCAGTTCACCGTCCCGTTCGGGACGATCTTCGCCGGGAGCTGCGTGGCGGCCATCCCCATCGCGGTCCTGGTGCTGGTGTTCCGCAAGTCGGTGGTGTCGGGCCTGACGTCGGGAGCCGTGAAGGGGTGAGCGGGTATGGCTGGTGGGAGGGCGGAACCGTCTACCAGGTCTATGTGCGCTCCTGGCAGGACAGCGACGGAGACGGCTACGGGGACCTGCCGGGGGTCGCCCGGCGGCTCGACCACCTGGCGTGGCTGGGCGTCGATGCCCTGTGGCTCACCCCCACCATGCCGTCACCCGACCAGGACTGGGGCTACGACGTGTCCGACTACTACGGGGTGCACCCCGAGCTCGGCACGGCCGACGACCTGTCCCGGCTGGTGTCCGAGGCCGGAGCCAGGGGGATCCGGGTGCTCCTGGACCTGGTGCCCAACCACACCAGCGACGCCCATCCCTGGTTCATCGAGGCCCGCTCCGGCCCGGCATCACCCCGGAGGGACTGGTACGTGTGGGCCGACCCGGCCCCGGACGGATCCCCGCCCAACAACTGGTTGGACGCCACCGGGGCATCGGCGTGGACCCTCGACCAGGCCAGCGGGCAGTTCTACCTCCACAACTTCCTGCCCGGACAGCCGGACCTCAACTGGTGGAACGACGACGTGCGGCGGGAATTCGAGGCGGTACTCCGTCACTGGTTCGACATGGGCCTGGCCGGGGTGCGCATCGACGTGGCCCACGGCCTGGTCCACGACCGGCACCTGCGGGACAACCCTCCCGCCCCGGACGGCCCCGAAACCCGCTTCGGGCAGGCCCGCCTCCAAAGCATGAACCAGCCGGAGGTGCACGACATCTACCGGTCCTGGCGGCGCCTGGCCGGCGAATACCGCCCGGAGCGCCTGCTGCTCGGCGAGACGTGGGTTTTCGATCCTGAGCGGCTGGCCCGCTTCTACGGCCGCGACGACGAGCTGCAGCTCTGCTTCAACTTCATGCTCCTCTTCTCCGCGTTCGAGGCCGCGGCCATGAGCCGGGTCGTGGCCCAGTCCATGGCCGCCCTGCCGGGCCGGGCCTGCCCGGCCTGGGCCGGGTCCAACCACGACGTGTCCCGGATGGCGACCCGCTGGGCCGGGGGCGACAGCCGGCGGGTCCGGCTGGCCCTGGCCGTGCTGTGCACCCTCCCGGGCACCGTCACGCTCTACGCCGGGGACGAGCTGGGGCTCACCGACGTGGAGATCCCACCGGCGGAGCAACGGGACCCGATCACCTGGCACGCGTCCGACGGCAGGTTCAACCGGGACCGGTCCCGGACGCCCATGCCGTGGGACGAGGGACCCAACGGCGGCTTCTGTCCGGCCGGGGTGACGCCGTGGCTCCCTCTGGGGGACCGATCGGGGCGTAGCGTCGCCGCCCAGATGGGCGATGCCGATTCCACGCTCTGGCTCACCCGTCACCTCCTGCGCCTGCGGCGAGAGTCGGTCACGGCCGGCGACTACGAGCAACTCCCGTCGGGACCGCAGGAATGGGTGTACCGCAGCGGCGGTCTGGTGGTGGCCGCCAACTTCTCCGGGCAACCCACCGAGGTGGACCTGCCCGGGGGGCCGACCAGGCTCTCCAGCAGGAGAGGGGGCACGGTCCACCTGGAAGG
>JAKAXN010000036.1 GCA_021816565.1 Actinomycetes bacterium | reverse complement strand
CGAAGCCGCAATATGTTGGGGCCTGAACGAGAAGTGGAGCGTCGAGCCCATAGAGCTGGACCCGCCCAAGGAGGGCGAGGTCCTGGTCAAGCTGGCCGCCTCCGGCATGTGCCACTCCGACGAGCACCTGGTGACCGGTGACCTGGGCGGGATCTTCCCCATCATCGGCGGCCACGAGGGCGCCGGTGTGGTGCAGGAGGTCGGTCCGGGGGTCAGCAACCTGAAGCCCGGGGACCACGTGGTGTTCGGTTTCGTGCCGGCCTGCGGTCACTGCCCGTCGTGCGCCCAGGGTCACTCCAATCTCTGTGACAACGGGGCGGCCCTGCTCATGGGCCTGCAGCTCGACGGGACGTCGCGTCACCACGCCCGCGGCCAGGACCTCAACACCATGGTCTGCCTCGGCACCTTCGGCAAGTACACCGTCGTCAACCAGATGTCGTGCGTGAAGATCCTCGAAGACATCCCGCTGGAGCTGGCCTGCCTGGTCGGCTGCGGCGTCACCACCGGGTGGGGCTCGTCGGTCTACGCGGCCGACATCAAGCCCGGCGACAACGTGGCCGTGATCGGCGTGGGCGGCATCGGGGCGGCCGCCATCCAGGGCGCCCGGCTGGCCGGCGCCGAGCGGATCTTCGCCATCGACCCGGTGCAGCTGAAGCGGGAGCTGGCCCCCAAGTTCGGTGCCACCCACACCTACTCCTCGGTAGAGGAGGCCACGGAGCTGATCCGGGCCGAGACGTGGGGCACCATGTGCCAGAAGGTGATCTGCGCCATGGGAGTGGGGCAGGGCTCGATGATGGCCTCGATCATGGGCATCACGGCCAAGCACGGCCGGGTGGTGGTCACCAACATCCACCCCATGGCGGAGATGGACGTCACGCTCAACCTGTGCGACCTGACCCTCATGGAGAAGCAGATCGTCGGCACGATCTTCGGTTCGGCCAACATCCACTACGACATCCCCCACCTGCTGCACCTCTACCGGCTGGGCCAGCTGGACCTCGAGGGGATGGTGACCAACCGCTACAAGCTCGGTGACATCAACCAGGGCTACCAGGACATGCGCGACGGCAAGAACATCCGCGGGGTTCTCGTCTACGACGACTGACGTGCACTCCTTCACCAGGGACGGCCTGGTATTCGAGGTGTCCGATGACGGCCCGGCCGACGGCCGGGCCGTCATCGCGCTGCACGGCTTCCCGGAGGACCGCCACTGCTGGGCTCCCCTGACGTCCCAGCTCGTTGCGGCCGGCTACCGGGTGCTGGCCCCCGACCAGCGCGGGTACTCCCCCGCAGCCCGGCCGCCCGGCCGGCGCGCTTACCGCATCGACGAGCTGAGCGGCGACATCCTGGCCCTGGCCGACGCCGCCGGTGTGGACCGCTTCGACGTGGTCGGCCACGACTGGGGGGCGGTGGTGGCCTGGGACCTGGCCGGCCGGCACCCGGACCGGGTGCGCACCCTGACCGCCCTGTCGGTGCCCCACCCCGGGGCCGTCCGTGACGCCGCCCGGCGCAGCAGCCAGCTGCTGCGGTCCTGGTACATGCTGGCCTTCCAGCTGCCTGCCCTGCCGGAGCTGGCCCTGCGCCTGGCCGGCCCCCGACGGGCCGCCGCCGGCCTGGAGCGCGACGGCCTGGACGGGCCATCCGCCCGCCGTTACGCCGAGCGGATGGCGTCGCCGGAGGAGATGACCCCGCGCATCAACTGGTACCGGGCCCTGCCGTTCGGGCTGGGGGACCCGTTGCCGGCGGTGCGGGTGCCGACGCTCTACGCCTGGGGGGACGGCGACCACTACCTGAGCCGCTACTCGGCGGAGCGGTGCGGCCACTACGTGGAGGCCCGGTACCGCTTCGAGGTGCTGCCCGGGGCGTCGCACTGGCTGCCCAGCGCGGCGGCCGAGCGGGTGGGGCCGCTCCTGCTCGGGCACCTGGCCGCCGGATAGGGGTGGCGCCCCCGGTCGGCCGGAGGCGGGAAGGGACCAAAGTCCCTGCTGGTCCCGGTCCCGGTACGCCCAGGATTGGGACATGACAAATGGTCGAAACCACCAGGACCCGTCGGGGCGGAGCGGGGTCATCGTCGTCGGGGTGGACGGCTCCCAGTCCTCCCGCAAGGCGCTGCGCTGGGCCGCCCGGCAGGCCCAGCTGACGGGGTCCGAGATCGCCGCCGTCATGTCGTGGGAGGTCCCCACCGCGGTGTACTGGGTTCCCTACCCGGAGGGTCTCGACCTGGAGGCCAACGCCCGCAAGCTGCTGGCGGCCACGGTTGAGGAGACCCTCGGTCCGGACCCGGCCGTCCCGGTGACCCAGGCGGTCGTGCAGGGCCATCCGGCGCCGTCGCTGGTCGACGCGTCGGGCCGGGCCGATCTGCTCGTGGTCGGCAGCCGGGGCCACGGGGAGTTCACCGGGATGCTGCTGGGCTCGGTCAGCGAGCACTGCGTGGCCCGGGCCCACTGCCCGGTGGTGGTGGTGCGGGACTGACGCCCCGGCCGCTCAGCCTCCGAGCGGGTCGCAGCCGTCCCGGGGGGCGTCGGGCAGCAGCCCGGCGAAGACGGTGTGGCGGATCTCCCTGATGACGGTGTCGAGCTGATCGACGCTCTCGCTGAGACGCTCCGAGACCGGCCGGTCGGTCAGGTTGAGCACCGACTGGATCTTCATACCGGCCAGGAAGAGCCGTTTGACGACCCGGTCGTTGAGCTCGGCGGCGATCCGCTCGTCCTCCTGGACCGTCACCTGGCGCCGCAGCTCGGCCTCCCGCTCGGGGCCGTGGGCCCCGTGGCGGACGACGGCGATGGTCGCCGACCGCCCGCCCAGGCTCACCGGCGACAGGCTGATGTCCACCGGTACCTCGCTGCCGTCGGACCGGCGGGCCGCCAGGGCCCGGCCCCGGCCCATGGGGCGGGGCTGCGGGGCGGCCCGGTAGCCCCGGCGGTGGGAGGTGTGCTCCGACCTCAGGTACTCCGGCACCAGGGCCTCCACCGGGAGCCCGACCAGGTCGTCGCGGGTGTAACCGAAGATCCCCGAGGCGGCCGGGTTGGCGAAGGTGACCACCCCCTCCGAGTCCACGATCAGGATGCCGTCGGGGGCCAGCTCGACGATGGTCGTGGCCAGATCCGATGACGGCCGGGGCCCCTCGGAGCCGGCCGCTGAGGAAGTGGCGGAACCAGGGAGTGCGCCTCCCCCGCCCCCAGCCTTCGAGACGTGCTCGACTCTCATTGAACCCCTTCTGCCAGACGTTCTTTTCCGATGTGGCCGCCGGGGTCACGGGAGGCGTGGGCAGGGGCCGGGGTCAAGGGCTTCCCTGTCCCAAGATGCTAAAGGGCCGAACGGCCCGGGACAAGGGGTTGACCGCGCCGGGTCGGCGGGGACCCGGGTCCGGGCGGCCGGGTCAGATCTGCAGGCCCAGGTTGACCACCGCGGCGGCCACGTCATGGATGCGGGCGTTGTGGGACCGGCTGTGCTGGCGCAGCGTCTCGAAGGCCTGATCGACGCCCACCCCGTGCCGCTCGGCCAGGATGCCCTTGGCCTGCTCGATGACCACCCTGGTGGTCAGCGCGGTCTGGAGCTGCTCGGTGAGCCTGACCAGCTGCTCCCGGTCGTCGTGGCGGTCGGTCACGTTGCGCAGGTTGCACACCACGTAGCGGGCGGACGGGTCGTCGAGCATGTCGGTGACGACCATCTCGGCCCAGGCCCAACCGCTCGGGAAGCGGGCCACCCGGCACTCCACCGGGGAGGCCCCGTTGCCGGTTCCGACGGCCCGGCGGTAGAAGTCCTGGCAGGCGGCCACGTCCTCGGGGTGCAGCAGCTCCCAGAAGGACCGACCGAGGACCTGTTCCTCGGTCCAACCGAACAGGACCGCTCCGGCCGGGCTGACCAGCGTCACCCGGTCGTCGCGGGTGAGGATCACGGCGGCGTCGGACGAGCGCTGGAGCAGCGGCCACACCGCCTGGCCCAGCTCCACCGACACACCCACTATGCCGACGGGCACCCCGGAGCGGTCCCGTATGGCGGTGTCGGTCACCAGGGCCGGGAAGGTGGAGCCGTCCTTCCGCCTCACGGTGAACGCCCCGGACCAGCTCCCCCCGCCCTGCAGGGTGGCCATGATCTCCACGGCCAGGGCCCGGTTGATCTGCGGCACCGCCACGTCGGCGATGTTGCGCCCGACGACCTCGGCCGGGCTCCAGCCGTAGAGAGCCTCGGCAGCGGCATTCCAGTAGTGCACCACCCCGGGCATGTCGGTGGCGATGACCGCGTGGCCGACATGTTGGAGGAGGGAGCCGGCATCGAGCCACTCCCCGAGCGGCCCGCCCGGACCGTGCCCGCCGTCCCCGTCGCGTCCGGCGGGCCACTCATCAGCGTTGCCTCTCTCCACGCTGTCTCCCTGTGGGCCGCATCGCTTCCTGGCGACCCTCGTCGAACAGTAGCCCTACACGACGGGGCGCGCCCCGGCCGGTGGGCCTTCTCTACCCGAAGTGGCATTTTGCGCGGCAGCCGGAACCGGGTTCGGCCCCACCGGCGGTGGAAAGTATCCCCCCTACGGGCGGGAGGTCGGTCGCCCGCTCCCACCTGACGTTGACGTAAGGTGGTTAGTTAGGCGAGCTAAAGAGGAGTGCCAATGCAGACGGTCAGCGCCCCGGAGGAACTTCCCTCCCCCGCCGTCAGCCCGGACCCGGGCCCCCACTACAAGTGGATCGCCCTCTCCAACACCACGCTGGGGATCCTTATGGCGACGATCAACTCGTCGATAATCCTGATCGCCCTGCCCAACATCTTCGACGGGATCAAGCTGAACCCGCTGACATCGGGCAACACCCCCTACTTCCTGTGGATCCTCATGGGTTACATGGTGGTGACCGCGGTGCTGGTGGTCAGCTTCGGGAGGATCGGCGACATGTTCGGCCGGGTCCGGATGTACAACATGGGCTTCGCCGTCTTCACGGTGTTCTCGGTCCTGCTCTCGGTGACGTGGATGACAGGCACCTCGGCGGCCATCTGGCTGATCGTGATGCGCATCGGCCAGGGGGTGGGCGGCGCCTTCCTCTTCGCCAACTCCTCGGCCATCCTCACCGACGCCTTCCCCCAGAGCCAGCGGGGCATGGCCCTCGGGGTCAACGGGGTGGCCGCCATCGGGGGCTCCTTCATAGGTCTGATCGTGGGCGGGCTCCTCGGGCCGGTGTCGTGGCGCCTGGTGTTCCTGGTCTCGGTACCGGTCGGCCTGTTCGGTACCGGGTGGGCGTACTTCAAGCTGCGTGACACCGGTCTGCGCAACCCGTCCCGGATCGACTGGTGGGGCAATCTGACCTTCGCGGTGGGCCTCGTCGCCGTCCTCATCGGCATCACCTACGGGATCCTCCCCTATCACGGCGCCTCCATGGGCTGGGCCAACCCCTTCGTGCTCGGCATGCTCATCGGTGGCGCCGCCGTGCTCGTCGTCTTCGGCTGGATCGAGACCCGGGTGCCCGAGCCGATGTTCCGCCTGTCGCTGTTCCGCATCCGGGCCTTCGCCGCCGGCAACTTCGCCTCCCTGCTGGCGTCCCTGGGGCGGGGCGGGATGATGTTCATCCTGATCATCTGGCTGCAGGGCATCTGGCTGCCCCAGCACGGCTACAGCTTCACCCAGACCCCGCTGTGGGCGGCCATCTACATGGTGCCCATGACCGTCGGGTTCCTCATCGCCGGGCCGGTGTCGGGGGTGCTGTCCGACCGCTTCGGGGCCCGGCCGTTCGCCACCAGCGGCATGATCGCGGCGGCCGCCTCGTTCGGTCTGCTGGAGGTGCTGCCGATCAATTTCAGCTACATCTGGTTCGCCCTGCTGCTGCTGATGAACGGGCTGGCCATGGGACTGTTCTCCTCCCCCAACCGGGCCGGGGTGATGAACAGCCTGCCCCCCGACGCCCGCGGTGGCGGCGCGGGCATGATGGCCACCTTCCAGAACTCGGCCATGGTGCTGTCGATGGGTATCTTCTTCACCCTGATAATCGCCGGGATCTCGGGCACGCTTCCCGCCACCATGTACCGGGGCCTGGTGGCCCACGGGGTGCCGGCCGGGGCCGCCCACCGGGTGGCCAGCCTGCCGGCGGTCAGCACCCTGTTCGCGTCGTTCCTCGGCTACAACCCCATCCGCAACCTGCTCGGGCCCACCGGCGTCCTGGCCCGCCTGCCCCACGGCCAGGCCGCCTACCTGACCGGCCGCAGCTTCTTCCCCAGCCTCATCAGCGCGCCGTTCGGCAACGGGCTGCACGCCGCGTTCGACTTCGCCCTGGTGGCCTGCCTGGTGGCGGCCGTGGCTTCCTGGCTGCGGGGCGGCAAGTACCACCACAGCGACGAGCCGGCCCTGGCCCAGGTGGATGCCGGCGTCCCCACCCCGCCGTCACCGGCCGCCGCCCCGGCCCGGCGGGCCTAGTCGTACATGCTGAGCACCTGCGGGACCTCGTCGGCCACCTCCCGGGCCAGGTAGCCGACCCGGCCCAGCCGGGTGGCCAGACGGTCGCCGGCGCTGCCGTGGAGGTGGGCTCCCCACACCGCGGCCTGCTCGGCGGTGGCTCCCCGGGCCAGGAGGCCGGCCACAACGCCGGCGGCGCAGTCCCCGCTGCCGGAGACGCCGAGGCCGACCCCGCCCGTGCTGTCGTGCCAGAGCTTCCCGTCGGTCCCGGCGATCAGCGTCTCACCGCCACCCAGGCTGACCACCGCGGCGAACCTCCGGGCGGCCTCGCGCACCGCCGCCTGCGGGTCGGCGTCGATCTCCTCACCGTCCACCCCGAGCATGTAGGCCAGCTCCCGCCGGTTGGGGGTCATCACCGCCGGGCGACCCAGACCCCGCAGGATGTCCGGCTCGTCCTCGACGACGGCCAGGCTGAGGGCGTCGAGGACCACCGCCACGTCGCCCAGGCCCGGCAGCACCGTGGCCAGCAGCCGGCAGCAGTCCTCCCGCCCGGTCATCCCGGGACCCAGCAGCACCGCCCGGGCCGAGGCGGCCATGTCCAAGACGCGGTCGGCAGCGGACGGAGCGATTGATCCCGCTCCGGTTTCCGCCAGGCCCTGGACCAGCGCCTCGGGCACGGCGACGCCGAGGGCGGGGGCGGTCCCGGCCACGGTGGCGACGGCCAGCTTCCCGGCGCCGGCCCGCAACGAAGCCACCGCGGCCAGGAGCACCGCACCGGGGGTCTGGGCCGCCCCGCCCACGACCAGCACCTGCCCGCGGGCCTCCTTGGTGCCCTGGTCGTCGTGGGACGGGAGGGGCCAGCGGCGCAGCAGTCCCGGCGTCACCTCGATGGGCCGGCCCGCATCAGGCACCGGCGGCCTCCATCTGCCCGGCCCGGTCGATCGACATGTTGTAGCTGCGCAGGACCAGCCCGCGCTCCTCGTGGAGCTGGTAGTAGGTGACGCCGCAGTTGACCGGGGCGGTGCGGCGGCTGATCTCCAGGGCGGCGGTCTCGTCGAGGTCCTCCAGGAGGTAACGGAACAGGATGACGACCACGTCGTGGGCCACCACCAGCACCCGCCGGCCGGCGTGGTCGGCCCGCAGGTCGACCAGGGCGCTGCGCAGACGCAGCACCACGTCGGCCCAGCTCTCGCCGCCGGCCGGCCGGTGGTAGAACTTGCCCAGCCGGCGCCGGGCCGCGGCCTCCTCGGGGTGACGGGCCTCGATGCCTTCGGCGGTGAGCCGGTCGAGCACGCCCAGCTCGCGGTCACGCAGCCGTTCGTCGAAGCTGACCGGCACGCCGGCGCCGAGGTGGGCCAGTGCGATGGCGGCGGTCCGGCGGGTCCGCACATAGGGTGACACCACCGCCTGCTCCGGCCGCTCACCGGGCGGGAGGGCGGCCAGCCAGCGGCCCAGCGCCTCCGCCTGACGGCGGCCCTGGGCGGTCAGATCCACCTCGGGGTCGGGCCGGTCCACGTCGACGATCTCCGCCCCCGCGGCCCGGGCCGCGGCGGCGGCGGCGTTGCCGACGCTCTCCCCGTGACGGACCAGCCAGAGGGCCTGGGGCCATCCATCCGACATGGCCTGTGTTGTACCCACTCCGGCGTCCGGAGCCGCCGCCCGACCGTGGGGCCCGCCCCGGGCCGGGCGCGGCGCGATCTGGTGGACGTCGCGCCGGGGCGCGGCGGGGTCGAGGCGGCACCTAGACCTGGGCCTCCGGGCGGGCCGACCACCCGGCCCGGTTGGCCTTGCCGACCGCCTCGAGCTGGCTGTTGACCCCGAGCTTCAGGAGGACGGACCGGACCTGGGTGCGCACGGTGGCCACCGACACGAAGGAGTCGGCGGCGATGCGCTCCACCGGCCTGCCGTCCATCAGCATGGCGAGCACGACCGATTCCCGCCTGGTCAGCGCCTCGAAGGGAGCCATGGCCGCAGCAGCTTCCGACTGGTGTCGGCGCCAGGCCCCCACCAGCCGCTCCCGCTCATGCACGGTCATGACCGGCTGGCCGGCGAGCGTCGCGAGGATCGCCTCGAGCAGCTCGTCGAAGCCGGCGGTCTTCGGTACCGTCCCGTGGGCCCCCGCCTGGAGGCAGCGGCCTATCACGGTCTCGTCCTCCTGCCCGGAGACGACGAGCACCCTGGTACCGGCACCGGTCAGGACCGGCAGCAGCTCCTCCCCGCGGCCCAACGGGCCGAGGTCCAGATCCAGCAGGGCCACCGACGGCCGGGTGGTCGACAGCACGTGGGCCACCTCGCCGAGGTCGGTGAGGGCGGGCGCCACCACCACGTACCCCTCGGCCTGGAGCGCCGCCGTGAGCGAGATCCTGAGCAGCCGGTGATCGTCGATGACCGCCACCACCGGCGGGAACGGCTCGGCCGGGCCCGGGCCTCGCCGCCACGTCATCGTCACCGCTCGACCTTCTCCGCGTCGCGGGAGGGTCCCGGCGACCACCGCCGCGACCGCCCCCGGCCCCGCGGCCCGGGGGCCGGAGCGGGCCGCCCTGCCGGGATCGGGATCTGGCCCGCACCGGGTTCCGGGTGGCGGCGGAGGGAGGCCGGCAGGTCCACCACGAAGCAGGCCCCTCCCCCGGTCGCCTCCTCCAGATACAGGGCCCCGCCCATCTCCGCCGCCAGGCGGCGGGCGCCGTACAGGCCGAGCCCGCTCCCCGGCTGCCGGCCGGCCGTGCTGCCCCGGAACCCCCTCCCGAAGATGGCGTCGCGCTCGTCAGGGGGAACTCCGGGGCCGTGGTCGACGACGCGGACCTCCACCCGGTCGGACAGCTGGCGGCCCGAGATGTGGACCGGCGATCCCGGGGCGTAGCGGCGGGCGTTGGCCAGGAGGTTCTGCAGCACCCGGCCCAGCGCCGCCCGGTCCCCCCACACGCACAGGTTGCCGAGGTCCACCTGGACGTCCATGCCCGCGGCCCTGGCGGTGGACACCACCGGCCCGAAGGCCTCTTCGAGGAGCTGAGGGGCCCGGCCCACGGCCCGCTGCGGCTCGATCAGCGCCTGGAGCCGGGACAGCTCGGAGCTGACGGCTTCGGCGAGGGCGGCCCGGGCCACCTCGTCGAGTCGGCCGGCGTGGCGACGCAGGGTGGTGTCGGCCAGGCGGACGCCGGCCACGGCGTTGCGCAGATCGTGCAGCTGCTCGTCCAGCCCGGCCCTCTCCGTCTGCAGCTCCTGGTGCAGCCGGCTGGCCACCGAGCGCAGGTCCAGGCTGTAGCGCTCCTGGCTTCTCAGAGTCCAGCGCAGCTCCCACACCCCCGCGGTCAGGCCCAGCGACGCCCCCGCCAGGTATCCCCCGCTCATCAGGACGGAGCTGACCCATCCGATGCCGAGGGCCGCAGCCAGGACCTGCACCAGGCCCACGACCAGCAGGACCCCGGCCAGCCAGGGGCCGGCCTCCGGGTTGCGGCGGCGGGCCACCACGGCCAGGACGGCCATGGCCAGCCAGGTCAACCCGGCGCCGGCCCGGGTGGCCGCCACGGTCGCCGGGCCGGCCGTACTCCACCCGGTGACCGCACCGAGCAGGACCAGGAGGAACAACCCCACCGGCGCGCTGACCACCACGGTACGGAGCGGCTTCAGGCCGGCCTCGACCTCAGCGGATCCGAGGGCGGCCAGGATCGGAACAGCGGCGAACAGGACGGGGATCAGCCGGCCGTACGGGTTGGCGAGCAGCGACGCCCCGGTGGTCAGGGCGGCCAGCCGGCTGTAGGCCAGGGTGAGGACGCCCAGGAGGACCAGGCCGACCCCCAGGCGGGCCGGAACGGCCCGTCCCCCGACCTTCCAGGAGATGAGGAGCGCCCCGCCGGCGGCGAAGAACCCCATACCCGCGAGCGACTGCCACACCGCGGCGACGGCGGGGAGTCCCGCCTCGGACCGCCACACCAGGACCGTCGGCACCATCACCCCGGCCAGGATGAGGCCGGACTGCCTGACCATCTCGGCGAGCGGTACGGCCGGTGGCCGCTCCACCCTCTTCCGCCTGTCCGGGCCACGGTAGGGACCGTGGGTACGAGAAATCTGCATCACGCCTGCCCCTGCATCCGCTCGCGGTCCAACCTAGCGACGGAGCCGAGGCGGCTCCTAGGGTCGTTTCCTAAATTTTCGAACAACCGGAGGAAGTCCGTAGCCCGGCGAAACACCCGGACGTCGCCAAATCGGAAGAAGCAGCGGTGCCCGGGACGGCCCGGCCGGTGCTTCAGCCTCCGGAGACCCGGTGGTACTCGTAAACGGCGATTGACAACTGGCAGTTGCCCGGCGGGAGCACCTCCACCCGGAGGATCCCGCTGACCCGGTCGTAGTCGATCCCCTCCACCTCGTACGCCCCCAAGCAGTTGCTCGCCTGTGGCAGCTCCCCCAGCGACGTGACGTGGCCGGCCACGGCGGTCCCGTCCAGCGGCCGGGTCAGCGTGATGCGCAGCAGCTGGTCGGGGGTCGGCCAGAGGTCGGTTCCCGGGTCGGTGGACGAGCAGAGCAGCTCGGTCGGCGAGTAGAACACGCAGCCCTGCACGTCGCGGACCGGGTGGTCCAGGTTGATCGTGGCAGCCAGCCCGACGACCGCCGCACGGGCCGGCACGGTCCGGTTGGTGATCGGGGCGGGAAACACCAGCAGCCGGGTCATCCGGTCCCACTCCCCCGACACCATCCACTGGCCGTCGGGGGTCACCGCCACGAAGG
This sequence comes from Actinomycetes bacterium, assembly GCA_021816565.1. Next base: position 10,011 of record JAKAXN010000036.1, on the reverse strand, counting down.
AGTTGTTGGGCATCTCGCCCGGCGCCAGCGGGTGGACGAACTGGTAGGTGGCCCCGGCCGGGGTGGTGACCTCGAACAGCTTCTGTGTGGTCGGCGGGGAGGCCTGGTAGGCGTCGAACACGTAGCCGTGCCAGCTGTCGGGATCGCCCACGTGGTCCCATCCCTGGCGGCGCAGCGAAGAGGGGACCGACAGATCCCCCCGGAACACGATGGTCGGGGACCTCCCCGGACGCCTGAGGGTGGCCAGCCCCTGATCGCCCAGGGCGGCCAGCACGAGGAAGCGGTTCTCGAGCCGCCAGGGCCCGAGCCGGGCGCCCACCCCGTGCCTGGGGACGGTGTTCCATGGCGACGTCGGAGGGGTGGTGGCCGGAACGGCGGTGACGGGGGCGGCGGCCGCCGAGGAAGACCGGCCCGGACGAGCCGAGAGCGAGGACCCGCAGGCCCCGGCGGCGAGCGCGACGAGCAGCGCGGCGCTCACCGTCCTGATCTTCCGGGCCGCCCGCCCGGACGACGCCCGGACCGGGCCCCGACGGGCCGCCGTCCCGGTCACCACCGGCCCTTACTACCGTAAATACGTCGTGTTGTCCTCATCACCCCACCAGCAGTGAACCCCCGCAGGCGGGCCCCGGCAGTGACCTGGCAGCGGCTGGCCGTGGCCGGCCTGGCATTCCTGGCGGTGGCCGCGGTCGCGGTCGTGGGGGTCGGCTGGTGGGCCCGCCGCCAGGTGGAGACGGCGGTGGCGCAGCGGATCGACCAGCGCCTGCCGGGAGCCGAGGCGCAGGTCGGGATCTCCTCCTTCCCGTTCCTCGCCCACCTCGCCGCATCGGGCACCATCTCGGAGCTGTCGGTGCACGTCAGCAACCTGGCGGCCGGGGCGCTGGCCTTCAACGGCTTCCACCTGGCTTCCCTCGACTTCAGCGACGTGGAGCTGCACATCGACGACCTGCACATGCGGAGAGACCCGCTGCTGCACCGCCGGGTCATGATCGACGGGCTCCGGCGGGCCACCGTGACGGCCACCCTGGACGAGAGGACCCTGGACCGGAGCATCGGGCTGCCCATCACCCTGGGGAGCGGGAGCGTCGGCATAGGCGGGCTCAGCCTGCCCGCCTACGCGGCTGTGCAGTCACGCGTGGTCACGGTCACCGTCCCCGGCCAGATCACCTTCAGCCTGTCCGCCCCGCCGCTCGAGGTGCTGCCCTGCGTCGGGCGGGTCGAGATCGTCCCGGGCAGCCTGAAGCTGTCCTGCTCGGTCCACCGGCTCCCCGGCGTCCTCTCCCACACCAGCTTCAGCTACTGACCCCCGAAGCCTCGGCCGGGCGGGCTCCCTCGGAGACTCCGGCCTCACGCCGTTGCGCCCACATTTCATCAATACCGATGATTCGAGCCGATGAGGCCCGGAGAGACGCTGGGGGATGTGGCCGGAGGGTTCCGGCCATGAGCGAGGCCGCGATCCACCCGACTCATTGGTCGCCGCAAACGGCGGGTGGGGAGCCAGAGGCGAAACCGGCGCTCTCCTATCACGGAGGTAACTCGATGAAGATCAAGCAGGGAGTGATCGCTCTGATCGCTGCCGGGGGCACCGCCGGCCTGCTGTTCGGTGGCACCGCTGTCAGCACCGCATTCACATCGGAGCAGAACGGGGCCGCCACGGTGGCCGCCGACCACGTGGGCCTCGGGCTCACCAACGGCACCTTCAGCGTCAGCGGGCTGCTGCCCGGGCAGACGGTAACCGACTCCAAGCCGGTCATGGTCGACCCCAGCTCGAGCAACGCGGCGACCGCGCTGTATCTCGTCGGCGGCACCTGGACGATCAACCAGGCCGGGACCGGGGGGAACCCGAATCCGGCGGACCTGACGGTCAACATCAGCATCCCGTCTCTCGGCTTCTCCAAGAGCTACAACGAGTCGGCGCTGGCGGGCCATACGCGGCTGCTCTACTCCGGGATTCCGAAGAACACAGGGCCGTTGAGCGCGACCGTCAGCTTCACGCTGGCCCAGGCCGCCGGCAACGACTGGAACGGTGCGCAGGTCACCATTCCCTACACCCTGCATCTGCAGGACATCGCCGGGACCGACGCCAACGGGTACGTCGCCACCAGCAACAGCTGACAAGTCCGGCAGTCACTGCGACTGCCACCAGGCTGGGGCGCGGGCGGGATCGGCCCGCCCGCGCCCCGGTCGACGGAGGAACTCATGATCCGCAAAGCTCTCGCCATCCTCGCCGTCGCAATCGTTGCGGCCCTCTCGGCGCTCACCTTCTTCACCAACCACAGCTATGTGACAACCCCCTCGATGTACCCGACCATCCCCCCGGGGTCGGAGATCTTCGTCGCCCGTCAGACCCACTACAGGGTGGGCCAGGTGATCGAGTTCAAGGCGAACGGCCTCACCTGGGCGCACCGGCTCATAGCCGTCAAGTCCAACGGCGACATGGTGACCAAGGGGGACAACCCCCTCAACTCCCCGGACGTATTCCTTCCACCCGTCACCGCCAGATCCGTGGTCGGTGCCGTCGAGTTCGCCCCCCGATGGGTCGGCTTCCCGGAACTCATCCTCCACCATCCCGGGTACGGGTTGGCCTGGCTGAGGGCGGAGCTCGGATGGACCGGCAGGATCGCCGTCGTCGCGGCGGTCGCGGCCCTGGCATTCCTCTCGACCTCCCGACGCTCCGACCACCGCGGCCTCCGCTCCACTACCCCGGCCGGGGCAGACCGACCTGCGGCCCATTCCCCGGCCACCTGATGCCCACAAGGACGCTGGAGACCCAGCCCGACCGGCCCCAGCAGCCCCGCTCCGAGGGAGGCAGCGGGAGACGCCGGTGCGTCCTGGGAGCGGCCGCGGCGGCGGTCGCGGCGGCGGAGCTCCTTATGCTCGGAGGGCACCCCGTGACGGCGGGACTGACGGCGCAAGCCCAGCTCCAGGCGACGCTGACCGGAGCAACGCCGCCCACTCCGAGCCCGACGTGCGCGTCCGACACAGTCACGATCACCACCGGCAGGCACGGACCGGCCACGCCGTTCACCTGCTCCAACTCCAGCAGCGGCCCGCAGGAGGCTGTCCTCACGGTCACCGGCACATCGCCGGTGACTTACGGGCTCCATGGATTCCAGTTGCTGATCCGCGGAGATGCCACTCACATATCGGCGCCTCTCGCTCACAGAACCTACGATCTCGGCGCCGTCCCACCGGGACGCAGCCTTCATGGCAACGTCAGTCTGCAAGACAGCGAGGCCGGCCATCCCCACGGGATCACCGCCACCTTCACCGTATCGCTGAGGCCGTAGAGGTCCCCATCGACGCGGCCGCCCAGTTCGGTCAGTAGTAGCGCCAGTACCATCGCCTCGGCCGGCGGCTGCCTGCGGGCCTGTCGGTCGGTAGCTTGGGGCGGTGACGACGACCAACCGCCTCGCCCAGGAGACCAGCCCCTACCTGCGGCAGCACGCCGACAATCCGGTGGACTGGTACCCGTGGGGACCCGAGGCGTTCGAGGCGGCCCGCAGCAGGGACGTGCCCGTCCTGCTCTCCGTCGGCTACTCCGCCTGCCACTGGTGCCACGTGATGGCCCACGAGTGCTTCGAGGACCAGGAGGTGGCGGCCGCCATGAACTCCGGGTTCGTCAACGTCAAGGTGGACCGGGAGGAGCGCCCCGACGTCGACAGCATCTACATGGAGGCGGTGCAGGCGGTGACCGGCAGCGGGGGCTGGCCCATGACGGTGTTCCTCATGCCCGACGGCCGGCCCTTCCACGGCGGCACCTACTTCCCCAAGCGCCAGTTCCTGCCGCTGCTGGAGCAGGTCGGCACCCTCTGGCGGGACCGGCGGGCGGACCTAGACGAGGCGGCCGGCCAGCTGTCGGCGGCGGTGCGGGCCGGCACCGCCCTGCCCAGCCGGGGTTGGGCGTCATCAGGTGACGCCGGGGCGGCCCGCGCCCCGGAGCTCCTGGCCCGGGCGGCGGACTCGCTCATGCAGCGCCACGACCCGGAATGGGGCGGGTTCGGCCGGGCCCCGAAGTTCCCCCAGCCGCCGGTGGTCGAGACGCTGCTCATGGCCGGTGCCGAGTCGGGCCGTCCGGAGGTCCTCCAGGCGGTCGTGACGACCCTCGACGCCATGGCCAGCGGCGGGATCTACGACCACCTGGGCGGGGGCTTCGCCCGCTACTCCACCGACCGGCAGTGGCTGGTCCCCCACTTCGAGAAGATGCTCTACGACAACGCCCTCCTGGCCCGGCTGTACCTGCACGCCTACCAGGCGACCGGCCTCGACCGGTACCGCCAGGTCGTGGAGGAGACCCTGGGTTACCTGCTGAGCGCGCCCATGGCCATCGAGGGGGCCGGCTTCGCCTCGGCCGAGGACGCCGACAGCGAGGGGGTGGAAGGCCGGTTCTACGTGTGGGACCGGGCCGAGGTGCTGGAGGTGGCCGGAGCGGAGGTGGCCGACTGGTACGGGGTGACCGACGCCGGCAACTGGGAGGGCCGCAACATCCTGACCCGCCCCCAGCGGGGTGAGCTGGCCCGGACCGAGCCCGTCGAGGCCGGCCGGCGGGCCCTGCTCGAGCGGCGCAACGGGCGGATCCGGCCCGGCCTCGACGACAAGGTGCTCACCGAGTGGAACGCCATGGCGGTGGCCGCCCTGGCCGAGGCCGGCCGGGCCCTGGACCGACCGGACTGGGTGGCCGAGGCGGAGCGGGTGGCGGATTTCCTGCTGGCCTCCCTGCGCCGGCCCGACGGTCGCTGGCTGCGCAGCTGGCAGGCCGGGGCGGGGGCCGGCGGGGCGACCCGTCCGCTGGCCTACGCGTCGGATCACGCCTGGCTGGTGGAGGCGTTCACCCGGCTGGCCGAAGCGACCGGCCGGGCCCGCTGGGTCGAGCAGGCGGGGTCAGCGGCGGAGGCCCTGCTCGACCTGTTCTGGGACGACGGGGCGGGGGCGTTCGTGACCGCCGGGCGCGACGCCGAGTCGCTCATCGCCTCGCCGGTCGACACCCACGACGGGGCGCTGCCGTCCACCAACTCGGTGGCCGCCACCGCCCTGCTGCGGCTGTCCGCCCTGACCGGCCAGGCCCGCTTCGGGGCCCGGGCCGAGGCGGTGGTCGACGCCATGGCCCCGGCGCTGGGGGCGGCGCCGGCGGCCTTCTCGGGGATGGTCGCCGCCGCCGCCATCATGCAGAGGGGCCTGACCGAGGTGGTGGTGTCCGGGGAGCGGCCCGACCTGGTCTCGGTGGTCACCAGCCGGTACCTGCCCGCCGCGGTGTGGGCCTGGGGGGAGCCGTTCGAATCTCCCCTGTGGGAGGGCAGATTCGAGCGGGGGGCTGACGGCCGGGCGTACGTGTGCCGGGATTATGCTTGCCACGCCCCGGTTTCGCAGCCGTCGGAGTTGGCTTCGGAACTGGAGAGCATCCACCCGTCACCACCCGCCTTTCGATAATCATGAGATTCCGTGTCGACGAGCACTGCGCCTGAGTTCCATCCCGTACTCAAGGATCTGCCCCGAGTGCAGGTCTCGGCCGGCACCACCCTGCAGCTGGTGGTAGTGGCCGCTGACGGCTTCCACTGCGCCGGTATCGATCTGGCCTCGGGGGCCCTGGTCCGGGCCTGGTCCCCGGTCGAGGCCGAGTCCCGCCCCCGCCCCTACGACGTGGTCGAGGTGACGCTGGCGGGGGATCCCGACACCGTCCCGGACCCGGCCCAGCCGGAGGCCCTGGCCCTCACCGAGGCCCCCCGGGTCGTGGACCACATCGCCTGGCGCCGCTGCGAGCGGATGCTGCGCCAGCTCCTGCACCCGCACGGCCAGCCGCTGCTAGGCATATCCGCCACCGCCATCCCGTTCTGGGAGCGGCGGGGCGACCACCCGTCCATCGCCGTGGTCGAACCGGAGGGCAAGGTCACCTTCCGCCGGGAGGGCCCGTACCTGGCGTGCCATTTCGAGTGGCAGGGCCACCAGCGGGAGTTGCCGTGCCTGGACCGGGCGGTGGCCGGCCACATGGACCGCCACGGCCGGGCCCTCATGACCGCGGACAAAGGGGATCGCCTGGTGGTGGCTCTCACCGCCCCCATCGACGGGCGCTGCCACAAGGTCGTGGAGACCCTCCTCCGGCGCCAGTAGCCCCCCGGGGCCCAGCCCGACGGGTGGGCCGTAGCCGGTCGCCCAGCCTGATGTCCCGGCCCGGAGGGCCGGGGCCGGGCTACCGCAGCGCTGCTACAGCCCCCCTCTCAGCCCACGGGGCCGGGTGTCAGGGGGCGTACTTGCCGGCCAGGTCCTCGGCCATGGCCCACCCGAAGCCGATCAGGACGTCGCGGCGATCCGGGTCGAGGGCCTCGAAGAGGGCGGCGACCTCGGGCTCGATGGTCTCGGGCTTGGCCACGGAGAAATCGAACACCCCGGCGGAGTTGCCGTCGCCGGTGACCACGAAGGTCCGGTCGTCGATGCGGCCCTCGGCCCCGAAGCGCTTGGCCAGGCGCCGGCTCCAGGCCCGCTCCTCGCCGCTCGGCTTGTGGCCGGGCCGGGGGCAGATGTCCTCGAGGCCCTTGAAGGCGGCGAAGGCCCCGGCATCGATGAAGCGGGTCCCGATCAGCACGTCCTCGTCCGGGAAGGCCAGCACCGCCCGGCGGAACTGGGCCGCCACGATGGCTTTCAGAACCTGATCGCGCTTGGCGTTGCGCTTGACCGAGGCCAGACCCCACAGCAGGCACGGGGTCCCGCCGATGCGCTCGAGGGTGCAGAACGAGAACCCGGCCAGCTTGCCGGCATCCCGCACCTGGGTGATGAGAACCCAGGCCTCAGGTTGCTTGGACAGGAGGCCGATATCGAATCCGGCTGGTCCGTCGGTGACGATGTCCGCCATTTCGGCCAGCTCGGCATCCGAAAGGGCGGTGCAGTCCTTCGTGTCGACTTCCAACGTCATACCGCGGCAACTCTCCTCACCCACGTAGTCTGACGAGCCAGTTTACGCCCTCGCCGGGGCTTCGATCCACCGACCCCCGGTACGGCCGGCCCGTCGCCTAGGCGAGGGCCAGCGACGGGGACACTCCGAGGCACCCCGGGCCGAGCAGGACCCGCAGTTCGGCCATCAGCCCCTTGGTGGTGTCCACCCCGAACTCGGCGGCCAGGCGGATGCACTTCTCCCCCACGTGGAGGAACACCGGCGAGGGACCCTGGTGCTCGGTGAGCAGCCGCTTCAGGTCGGCCACCCGGGCGTCGGTGAGGGCGTGCAGGGGCAGGTACAGGTGGAGCGGCTCGGCCCCGGTGGGGGTGAAATCCGGCTTCTTGATCTCCATGCAGATGAGCTTGGGCTGCTCGTCGCGCATGTCCAGGCGCCCCTTGACACAGACCACGGCGTCGTCGGCCAGCACGTGGCCGACCTCCATCATGGTCTTCGGGAACACCCAGACCTCCATCGAGGAGTCCAGGTCCTCCAGCACGAACGTGGCCATCAGGTCACCCCGCTTGGTGTACTTGCGTACCAGGGCGGTGATCACCCCGCCGACCCATCTGGCGTCGCCGTCGCGGCCGCGGGAGAAGCCCTCCCCGCCCGCCGGGGCCTCCCCGGCCGAGTCCCGCCCGGCCAGGGCCCGCAGCTCGGCCAGGGTGATGTCGGTGTGGCGGGCCAGGGCCGCCTCGATGCCCTTGAGGGGATGGTCCGACAGGTAGAGGCCGAGCATCTCCTTCTCGAACGCCAGGCGGGTCGTCTTGTCGAACTCCTGGTCGGGGATGGGCACCCGGGCGTCGTCGAAGACCGCCTCGCCGGAGCCTCCGACGTCGTCGAAGAGGCTCATCACTCCCTGGTCGGCTTCGCGGCGGCGGGCCAGGGTCCGGTCGACGATCTGGTCGAAGACCAGGCACAGACCCTGGCGGGGGTGGCCCAGCTTGTCGAACGCCCCGGCCTTGATCAGCGACTCCACGGTCCGCTTGTTTAGGACCATGGGGTCCACCCGGGCGCAGAAGTCGTAGAAGTCGGTGAAGGGGCCGTTGGCCTCCCGCTCGGCTATCACTTTTTCCACCAGGGCCTCACCCACGTTGCGGATGGCGGACAGGCCGAAGGGGATCACCCACCGGCTGGTCCCGTCCGCCTCCTCCAGCCGGGCCGCGGTGAAGTCGGAGGCCGCCACGTTGACGTCGGGGACCAGCACCTCGATGCCCTGGGTGCGGCACTCGGCCAGGTAGACGCCGGTCTTGTCCTTGTCGTCCTTGACGCTGGTGAGCAGGGCGGCCAGGTACTGGGCCGGGTAGTGGGCCTTCAGCCAGGCCGTCTGGTAGCCGACCAGGGCGTAGCCGTAGGCATGGGACTTGTTGAAGGCATAGTCGGCGAACGGCTCGATGATGTCGAACAGCTGCTCGCCCAGCTTGGACCCGTAGCCGGTGCGCTCGCAGCCGGCGATGAACTTCTCCCGCTCCTTGGCCATCACCTCCCGGATCTTCTTCCCGGCGGCCTTGCGCAGGTTGTCGGCCTCCTCGAGGCTGTAGCCGGCGATCTTCTGGGCCACCCGCATCATGGACTCCTGGAAGACCATGAGCCCCTGGGTGTCGCCGAGCACCTCCTCGAGGTCCGGGTGCAGGTAGGTGATGGGCTTACGCCCGTTCTTGCGGTCGGCGTAGTCGTAGTGCATGTTCGCCGCCATGGGCCCGGGCCGGTACAGGGCGTTGAGGGCGGCGATGTCCTCGAAGCAGTCCGGGGCCAGGGCCCGCATGAGGGCCCGCATGGGGCCGCCCTCCAGCTGGAAGATGCCTATGGACTCGGCCCGCTGGAGCATTTCGTAGACGGCCGGGTCGTCGAGCGCCACGGTGTCGATGTCGACCCGGTCGCCGGTGGTCTCCTCGATGAGCACCAGGGCCCGGTCGATCACCGACAGGTTGCGCAGGCCCAGAAAGTCCATCTTGAGCAGGCCCAGCTCCTCCACCCCGTGCATTTCGTACTGGGTGACGATGGGGGCGTCCTCGGGCCGGCCGCCGGGCTCGGGCTTGCGCTGGATGGGCAGGTTGTCCGTGAGGGGGTCGCCGGCGATCACCACGGCAGCGGCGTGGATGCCGTCCTGGCGGCGCATCCCCTCCAGTCCCCGGGCCACCTCGACCACCTTCTTGGCGTCGGGATCGGTGGCGATCAGCTCCCTCAGCTCGGCCGCCTGCTTGAAGCCGTCGGCGTACTTGGGGTGCTCCTCCAGGCAGGCCCACAGCGGGGTGTCGCGACCCATCACCAGCGGAGGCATCAGCTTGGCGATCTTGTCGCCGAGCCCGTAGGGGTAGCCGAGGACCCGGGCCGCGTCGCGCACCGCGGCCCGGGCCTTGATGGTGGAGAAGGTGATGATCTGCGCCACCCGGTCCCAGCCCCACCGCTCGGCCGCGTAGCGGATCATCTCCGAGCGGTAGCGCTCGTCGAAGTCCATGTCGATGTCGGGCATCTGCTTGCGGCCCGGGTTCAAGAAGCGCTCGAAGAGCAGGTCGTAGCGGATGGGGTCCAGGTCGACGATGCGCAGGCAGTAGGCCACGCAGCACCCGGCGGCGCTGCCGCGGCCCGGGCCGACCCGGATCCCGGCCTCCCGGGCGTGGCGGATCAGGTCCCACACCACGAGGAAGTAGTCCGAGAAACCCATGTCGGAGATGACCCCGAGCTCGTAGTCCAGCCGCTCGACCACCTGGTCGGGGAGCGGGCTGCCGTAGCGGACCTCGGCTCCCTGGAGGGTCAGGTGGCGCAGGTACGCATCGGCCGTCTGGAAGCCCTCCGGCCGGGGGAATTCGGGAAGCTTGGGCTTGCCGAACTCGATCTCCACGTCGCAGCGCTCGGCGATCCACAAGGTGTTGTCGCACGCCTCCGGGTAGTCCCGGAACAGGTGGCGCATCTCCGCCGCGGTCTTCAGGTAGTGCTCGTCGCCGTGGAACTTGAACCGCTTGGGGTCGTCCTTGACCGACCCGGTCTGGACGCACAGCAGGGCGTCGTGGGCCTCGGCGTCGGAGCGCGACACGTAGTGGCTGTCGTTGGTGGCGAGAAGCGGGGCCCCGATGCGGCGGGCCAGCCGGATC
>JAKAXN010000035.1 GCA_021816565.1 Actinomycetes bacterium | reverse complement strand
CTGTCCCACCGCGAGGTCATCGAGAAGGACGGGGTGGAGGAGGCCCTGCTGGCGGTGGCCGACTCGTTCGTGCAGCTGCTCACCCCCATCCGCGACGACTCCCCGGTGGCCAAGTTCCTGGCCGCCAAGGGGGAGGGCATCCACCACGTCGGCTACCGGGTGGCCGACTGCGCCACCGCCCTCAACCAGGCGGTGGAGGCCGGAGCCAAGGCCATCGACGCCCAGCCCCGGCCCGGCTCGCGCGGCACCACGGTGGCGTTCCTGCACCCCAAGACCGCCTTCGGCACCCTGATCGAGCTGGTGCAGGAGTGACCCGATGAGGGCCCCGAGCCGGTTGCTCAAGTCCAACGACCTGTGCTGGTGCGGTAGCGGGCGCAAGTACAAGCGCTGCCACAAGACCAGTGAGGGACGGGTCCGCCCCGGTCGGGTGAGCCCCATGCTCAGCGTCCCCGACGGCATCGTCCCCACCGACTACTACCGCAGCGGGGAGCCCCGCCGCTGGGACGAGCCCATGGTGAAGTCCCCGGAGATCATCGAGCGGATGCGGGTGGCGTGCCGGATAGCGGCCGAGGTGCTCGAGGCCTCCGGCGCGGCCGTGGCCCCCGGGGTCACCACCGACGAGCTGGACCGGGTGGCCCACCAGGCCTACCTGGACCGGGGGGCGTACCCCTCGACGCTCAACTACCACGGCTACCCCAAGTCCATCTGCACCTCGGTCAACGAGGTGATCTGCCACGGAATCCCCGACGACCGCCCCCTGGAGGACGGCGACATCGTCAACATCGACGTGACCGCCTACATCGGCGGGGTGCACGGCGACTGCAACGCCACGTTCCTGGTCGGCGACGTGGACCCCGAGACCAGGAAGCTGGTCGAGGTCACCCGGGAGTGCCGGGACCTGGGCATCGCCGCGGTCAAGCCGGGCCGGCCCCTGTCCGACATCGGCCGGGCCATCCAGGGCCACGCCGAGGGCCACGGCTACGGGGTGGTGCGGACCTTCGTCGGTCACGGCATCGGCGAGCAGTTCCACCTGCCGCCCAACGTCCCCCACTACTACACCGAGTCGGCCTCGACGATCATGAAGCCGGGCATGACCTTCACCATCGAGCCGATGATCACCCTCGGCTCCTGGCGGGAGCGCATGTGGGACAACGGGTGGACCGCGGTCACCACCGACGGCAAGCGGACCGCCCAGTTCGAGCACACCCTGGTCGTCACCGACGACGGGGCCGAGGTGCTGACCGTCGCCTGACCGGCACGACCCGGGCCCCCGGGGCGGTCAGAGCTCGTCGAACTGGGCGGCGTCGCTGAAGAGGAACGCCCGGATGCCGGCGGCCCGGGCGGCGTCGACGTTGGGCGGCCGGTCGTCGAGGAACGTCACCCGTCCGGGCTCCGCCCCCAGCCCGGCCAGGACCCGGGCGTAGGCCTCGGGCTCGGGCTTCACCACCCGCAGCCGGCAGCTGTAGAACCGCTTCTCGAACGGCTCCAGCCACTCCAGACCGTCGATGGCGGCGGCCACCTCCAGCGGGGCGTTGGAGAAGACGGCCAGCCGCAGACCCCGGGCCCCGGCCCGGACGGCGCCTTCCACGCTGGGCCGGTGGGGGTGGAGCCACATGGCGGTGTCCACCTCGATCAGCTCCCGCAGCCGGGGCCCGGCCGGCGTCTCGCCGATGACCGCTTCCCAGTACGCCCCGACCTCCAGGTCGGCCCGGTCGTAGGCCAGCCGGTGCTGCCAGTAGGAGGCGTGGAACTCCCCGTCGGGTCGGCCCCCGGCCAGGCGGCGCAGGGTGTCCCACTCGTCGGGGGGTGGGGCGGTGGACAGCACCTGCCCGTAGTCGCAGAGCAGCCAGTCGGTCATCGCCGGGGGAACCTACCGGCTGGGGGCGGGGTCCGGGGCCCGGCCGGGGGCCGCCGGCCCCGCCGGCCGGCGACCCCGCGGTTCGGGTGTGGCGGGCTCAGCAGCCGGTGGCCGGCTGCTGGAACCCCGGGTAGGGGTTGATCGAGCCGAAGAACGTGTAGCGGCCGGTCCTGCCGCCCTGCACCGGCTCGGAGGTGGTGTTGGGGTCCTGGCGGGCGAACCACGGCAGGAACGCCTCGTCCTCGGGGTGCCAGGCCCCGTCGGCGTTGGCCCCGGCGGTCTGGAAGTACGGGTTGCCGCCCAGCAGAACGCCGATTCCCACCACCGGGTCGCCGGTCTCGAGCAGCGAGGTGCACCCGTACTGCGGGGCGGTGGGGGTCAGCCACGGCTCCACCGAGTTGTTGGTGAACGGGTCGTCGGCCCACTCGGAGATCTCGTGGCTGAGGGCGTGGATGTCCTGGATGTAGTACCCGTCGGATCCGTCCGGGCTGGCCGGCTGCGAGGAGGTGGACCAGGTGCCGGGCTGGGCGTAGGCGGCGTAGGCGTAGGTCTGCACGCCCTGCGTTCCGTTCCCGTTGACACTCCCGGAGCCGTTGCCGGTCACGTGGGCGGCGCCGTGGAAGCCCAGCACGCAACAGTTGGCCGGGTTGTTGCCCTCGTAGAGGTAGGTGTTGTTGGTCAGGAAGATGGGCAGGGTGGCCGGGTCGATGTGCAGCGAGTTGATCAGGCTGTTCATCTGCGAGGCGAACCAGGTGATGTTGATGTCGCCGAAGGAGCGGAACCCGGGTCCGAAGCTGGCCACCTCCCCCTGGTTGGCCGGCACCGAGATGGTCTGGGTGGGCAGCACCGTGGGCTGGGAGAGGAGAAGGTGGAACTTCGACTTGCCGACCTGGTCGAACTGGGAGCGCATGGTGGCGTCCTCGAGCTGGGTGGTGCCGGCCTTGGACAGGGCCACCTTCGGTCCGCCGGGGGTGACCTGCACGCTGGAGTAGCTGTTGTCCTGGAACACCGGGGAGGCCACGGTGGCGGCGGTCACGTCACTGCCGTTGAAGGCCTGGCCGTCGGAGAAGTCGAAGTCGAGCGGGATGATCTCGGTGGGCACCGTGGTGGTGCCCTGGTAGGTGCGGGGATCGCCGTTGCCGACCATGTTGTAGCCGTAGGTGACCCCGTTGTGCGGGTCGGTGAAGCTCCCGTACCAGTGCGGCACCGTGCGGTCGGTGGGCAGCGGGGTGGCACCGCCCTCGGTGGTGTACATGGGCCGGCCCGACACCTGCACCGGGTTGGCGCCGGCGGCCGCTGCCGGCGGGGCGGATGTGACGGCCATGGCGGCCCCGCCGGTCACCAGCATGGCGATGGCCGGTCCGAGCCGGAGCGCGACGCGTCGAAGGATCTGTCTGTCCATCTGAGGTGGTCCCCCCTCTTGATTTCAGTTGTGTTCGCCGATTCGTCAACCGGGGCCTGTCGACCCCGTCGTCACCATAGCCTCGTGTGGAACCAGACGTTACAAACCGGATGTGACCGCAGCGGGGGCCGGGCGGGGCTGCTGCTGGCGGCGCCGGGCCAGGCGGGCGGCCGGTGCCTCCACCAGCCGCCACGACAGCTCGGCCGCCACCAGGGTGGCGCCCAGCCCCAGCGGGACCCCCACCCGGTGGGGCAGCTCGTTGGTCCAGAGGGCCAGGGGCCAGTGCCACAGGTAGACGGCGTAGGACCGCTGCCCCAGCCACACCAGCGGTCGGGTGCCGAGCAGTGAGCGGGTCCAGCTGCCGCCCCGGTCGTCTACCAGGTTGGCGACGATCACAAACCCGGCGGCGGCCACCGCGGTGAGCGCCCCGACGTATTTGAACCCGTCGTTGCCGACCTCGAGCACCATGTAGGCCATGGCTCCGGCCCCGGCCACGCCGGCGGCCCGGACCAGCAGCCGGGGCACCTTCTGCAGCACCCCGAGCGACCACAGTTCGGCCAGCAGAGCCCCGGCGAGCAGCTGTTGGATGCGGGGGATGGTGGCGAAGTAGATCCAGTTGTGCCGCCCGGCCGGCGTCCAGGCCAGGAACGGCGCCGCCGCCGACAGGGCGATCAGCGTCACCGTCACGCCCACCATGACCTTCGGGCCCCGGCGCAGCAGCCAGGCCATCAGCAGGGCCCATCCGACGTAGAACTGGCCCTCCACCGACAGGGTCCACAGGTGGCCGAACGGCTGGGGCATGTGGAGGTTGTGGGCCAGCAGGAGGTTGTACACGTAGCCGAGGGCGGCGGCCGCCCCGCCCACGAGCGGGCCGAGCCCCACCGGCGGCCCCGGGGCGTGGGGCGGGCCGAAGGGGGTGGAGGCGAACCACCCGGTCCGCCCGAACGGCACGGCCACGGCCACCACCACCACGAGGAAGGCGCCCAGCGCCGGCAGCAGCCGCCACGCCCGCCGGCTGAGGTAGCGGCCCATCCTGATACGGCCCTCCCGGCCGTACTCGGAGGCCAGGATCGGCGTTACCAGGAACCCGCTCAGGACGAAGAACAGCCCCACCCCGAACAGGCCCCCTTTGAACACCAGATGGGTGGGGTAGTGGAACAGCGCCACGGCGGCGATGGCCAGAGCCCTCAACCCGTCCAGGGCCGGGGTGCGCGGCACCCTCCGGTAGACCGGGCCGCGGGTGGCCCGCACCCGGGGGGCCGGCGGCGCCGCCACGTCGGTAGCGTCGACGGTCATCCGTTGCATCTACCCGCTCGGCCGGGATGAACCCCATGAGGCAGGATGTCCCCATGGACAGCGACCGGGTGTTCCTGCTGGACGGCACCTACGAGCTGTTCCGGCACTTCTACGGTGCCCCCTCCCACGTCAACGACGCCGGCGCCGAGGTGGCCGCCGTCCGCGGCGTGGTCTCGTCGGTGATCTCCCTGCTCAAGGAGCAGGGCGGCCGCCCGTACCTGGGGGTGGCCACCGACCACGTGATCGAGTCGTTCCGCAACGGCATGTGGCCCGGTTACAAGACCGGGGAGGGGGTGGACCCGGTCCTGCTCGGCCAGTTCGGCCTGCTGGAGGAGGCCCTGGAGGCCCTCGGCGTGCCGGTGTGGGCCATGGTGGACCTGGAGGCCGACGATGCCCTGGCCTCAGCGGCGGCCACCGCCGCCGCCGACCCGCAGGTGCGCCAGGTGGTGATCTGCACCCCGGACAAGGACCTGGCCCAGTGCGTCAGCGGCGCCCGGGTGGTCCAGCTGGACCGGCGCAAGAAGGTGGTCATCGACGAGCCGGCGGTGCTCGAGAAGTTCGGGGTGGTCCCGGCGTCGATCCCGGACTACCTGGCGCTGGTGGGCGACTCGGCCGACGGCTTCCCCGGGCTCCCCGGATGGGGCGCCAAGTCGACTGCTGCGGTGCTGCGCCGCTACGGCCACCTGGAGGCCATCCCCGACGCCCCCGGGCAGTGGGACGTCCCCATCCGGGGGGCGGCCGCCCTGGCCGCCGCCCTGGCCGAGGGCCGGGACCGGGCCATGCTGTTCCGGGACCTGGCCACGCTGCGCACCGAGCCTCCCGTGGTCGCCTCGGTGGCCGACCTGCGCTGGGGAGGTCCCCGGCCCGGCTTCGCCGAGCTGTGCACCCGGGTCCTCGACGCCCCGGGCCTGCCGGCCGCCGCCGAACGCATGGCCGCGGCCGTGGACCGCAGCTAGCGCCGCTGGTGCCCCTGGCGCCGCGCCACTAGCCGGCGCCGCCGAACATCTCCGGCTGCGGCCGGCGCAGGGCCGCTTCCAGCCGGTCCAGGTATTCGGAGCGGGGGATCTCGATCACCCCGAGCGAGCGGAGGTGGGGGGTGGCCCACTGCACGTCGAGCAGGGCCGCCCCGCCGTCGCGGAGCATCTCCACCAGGGCCACCAGGGCCACCTTGGAGGCGTCGGTGGCGCGGTGGAACATGGACTCCCCGGCGAACAGACCGCCGATGGCCACCCCGTAGAGGCCCCCGGCCAGCTGGCCCGACCCGCGGTCCCACGCCTCCACGCTGTGGGCCCAACCGAGCTGGTGGAGCCGCCCGTAGGCCCGCTTCACGTCGTGGTCGATCCACGCCCCGGGCCGGCGCTTGTCCCCGCAGGCGGAGATCACCTCGTCGAAGACGGTGTCCACCCGGATCTCGAACCGCTCGCAGGACCTGCGCAGCGACCGTGACACCTTCAACCCGTCGAGGGGCAGCACCCCCCGCGGGTCGGGGGACCACCAGGCCATCAGCCCCCGGCGGACCGGCATGGGGAACACCCCGCTGCGGTAGGCGTGCAGGAGGGTGCCCGGCTCGAGGTCGGCCCCCACCCCCACGATCTCCTCCGGGCCGGCCCCGGCCGGGGGCTGGGACGGGAAGGACCAGCGCGACGGGGGCGGCTCCACCGCCCGGACGCGGTGGTGGGCGGCCGGCTGCATGGCCCCAATTCTGTCGCAGCGGCGCGCGGTTACTACCCTCTCCACCAATGTCAGAGCACCCGATGACCGAACGCCTCGAGGAACTGGCCCGGCGGCGGGAGGCCGCCCTGCACGCCGGGTCCCCTCATGCCATCGAGCGCCAGCACTCCAAGGGCAAGATGACCGCCCGGGAGCGCATCGACTACCTCCTCGACGAGGGGTCGTTCCAGGAGCTCGACATGCTGGCCCGGACCCGGGCCCCCGGCCTGCCCGACGACAAGCGACCCTACACCGACGGTGTCATCACCGGCTTCGGGACCGTCGACGGGCGCAAGGTGTGCATCTTCTCCCAGGACTTCACCGTCAACGGGGGCTCCCTCGGCGAGGTGTTCGGCGAGAAGGTCCACAAGATCATGGACCTGGCCACGTCGCTCGGCGTGCCGATGATCGGCATCAACGACGGCGGCGGGGCCCGGGTGCAGGAGGGCGTGGTCGGCCTGCACTACTTCGGCGGCATCTTCAAGCGCAACGTGGACTCCTCCGGCGTCATCCCCCAGATCAGCGTGATCATGGGCTCCTGCGCCGGCGGTGCGGTGTACAGCCCGGCCATGACCGACTTCATCTTCATGGTCCGCGACACCTCCCAGATGTTCATCACCGGCCCCGACGTGGTGAAGACGGTGACCGGCGAGGAGGTCACCCTCGAGCAGCTGGGTGGGGCCCTGACCCACGCCACCAAGTCCGGGGTCGCCACGTTCGTGACCGCCGACGAGAAGAGCTGCCTCGACGAGGTGCGCTACCTGCTCAGCTTCCTCCCGGCCAACAACATGGAGGAGCCGCCCCGCCTCGAGACCGGCGACGACCCGGACCGGACCACCCCGGAGCTGGCCCAGCTGATCCCGGCCAGCCCCAACCAGCCCTATGACATGAAGAAGGTCATAACGGCGGTGGTCGACGACGGGGACTTCATCGAGTACCACGCCCTGTGGGCCATGAACCTGGTGTGCGGCTTCGCCCGCATCGACGGCCACGTGGTCGGCATCGTGGGCAACCAGCCGCAGAACCTGGCCGGCGTGCTCGACATCGAGAGCTCGGAAAAAGGTGCCCGCTTCGTGCGTACCTGCGACTCTTTCAACATCCCGCTGGTCACCTTCGTGGACGTCCCCGGCTTCATGCCCGGCACCGACCAGGAGTACGGGGGGATCATCCGCCACGGGGCCAAGCTGCTCTACGCCTACTGCGAGGCCACCGTGCCGCGCATCCAGGTGATCACCCGCAAGGCCTACGGCGGCGCCTACGTGGTGATGAACTCCAAGTCCATCGGCTGCGACCTGGCCTTCGCCTGGCCGTCGGCCGAGCTGGCGGTGATGGGCCCGCAGGGGGCGGTCGACATCGTCTACCGCCGGGAGCTGGCCACCTCCCCCGACCCGGCCGCCCGCCGGGCCGAGCTGGTCGAGGAGTACACCGAGCGCTTCGCCAACCCGTACCTGGCCGCCGAGCGGGGCTACGTGGACGACGTCATCGACCCGGCCGACACCCGCCGGGTGCTGGCCCGCTCCTTGGACCTGCTGCGCACCAAGCGGGAAGAGCTGCCCAAGCGCAAGCACGGGAACGTGCCGCTGTGAGCGGCCCCTCCGAGCAGGAGCTGGCGGCCATCGCCGCCGCGGTGGAGCTGGCCTGGCCCCGGCCGGTGGTCGTGGCCCCGGCGGAGGCCCGGCCCGGCCCGTGGCGGTTCTCCGGCCGGTGGTGGTCCAGGCCGCACACCGTGCAGCGGGCCCGTCCCTGGGTGGAACGCCGCTCCTAGCGACGGCGCTTGGCGATCACCTGGCGGCCGACGACCACCTTGTTGGCCATCTCCGCCTCCAGGGCCCGCTGGCGCTTGACCGACCGGCGGTGCCGCTCCAGCGGCACCAGCGCCACCAGCAGGGCCAGCACCCCGGCGCCGGCGCCCCAAAGGGCCGTCGGCAGCGTCGGGTTGACGGTCTCCTCCAGAGTGAAGCCGGTGCCGGCGGCCCGCAACCGGGCCGCTTCCACTCGGGCCAGCTCCTCCACGTCGGCCTGCACCGTGGCGGTGTCGCTGTTGGCCACCTCGGTGACGGCCACCACCCGGCCGTAGCGGAAGGCGGCCACGGCCAGGCCCGGGGCCCCGCCGGTCCTGGCCGCCGGGTGGTACAGCGAGCCGGCCGAGCCGGGCACCGTGGCCACCGTGAAGGTCGACACCCGCTTCAGCTGGTCCGACGAGTACGAGCCGGCGGCCAGCTGCTGGCCGCTGATCTGCTTCAAGGCGGTGGCCGCCCCGGCCGGGCTGGGCAGCAGGAAGGCGATGACCCCGGCCCCGGAGCTCTGGTCGGGTGACCACTCGACCGAGTAGATGCCGGTCCCGCCCGGCGACTTCTTGGCGGCGGCGGTGACCGCGGCCAGGCCGGTGGCGTTGTCGGCCTGCTCGCCGGCCTGGCGCTTGGCCTTGTCGTAGGCGGGCAGGCCGGTCTTCTGCGGGACCAGCTGGGCCAGCCGGGACCGCACGGCGTGCTGGTAGGGGATGACCAGCGGGTACACCACAGCGGCGACCAGCAGCACGATCACCGCCCGTAGCGCGGCGTACAGGCCACGCCTCTTCCATGACACCCGCCGGGTGAGCTCTTCGTCGGCGCTCATGGACCGGCCATTCCAGCCGACGGACATGAACGCAGCCTGAAAGCCCCCCTCAACCGGCCGCCGCGGCCAGCTCGGCCAGGTCGGCCATGATGCGCCCCAGCTGGAAGTCCTTGGGGGTGTACACGGCCGCCACCCCCAGGTCCCGCAGCTTGGAAGCGTCCTCGGGGGGGATGATGCCGCCCACCACCACCGGGGCGTCCACCCCCGCGGCGCGCACCCGGTCGGTGACCTCGCTGACCAGGTCCAGGTGGCTGCCCGACAGGATGGACAGGCCGATCACATCGACGTCCTCGTCGCGCGCCACCGCCGCTATCTGCTCGGGGGTCTGGCGGATGCCCTGGTAGACCACCTCGAAACCGGCGTCGCGTGCCGCCACCGCGATCTGTTCGGCGCCGTTGCTGTGACCGTCGAGGCCGGGCTTGGCCACCAGCAGCCGGGGCGGGGCGCCCCGCTGGGCGGCGATGGCCCGGACCGTCTCCTGGGCCTGGTCCATCTCGGCGCGCCGGGGGGCGCCGCCCCGGGCCGCGGCGCCGATCCCGGTCGGGGCCCGGTACTCGCCCCACACCTGGCGCAGGGCGTCGGCCCACTCCCCGGTGGTGCCGCCGGCCGCGGCCAGGGCGATGGTGGCGTCCATGATGTTGTCCCGGCCCTCGGCGGCCCGGCGCAGGGCGTCGAGGGCGACGGTCACGGCCCCGCCGTCGCGGGCGGCCCGCCACCGCTGCACGTCTTCGATCAGGTGGGCCTCCACCGCCGGGTCGACGGTGAGCACCGCGCCGTCGCCGCCGAGCGGGGACGGCTCGCTGGTGGTGAAGCGGTTGACCCCGACCACCGGCATCTCTCCCGCCTCGATGCGCCGGGTCCGCTCGGACTGGCTGGCCACCAGCCGCCCCTTCATGGTCTCGATGGCCTCGAACGCCCCGCCCAGGGCCAGGATCTCGTCGAGCTCGGTGGTGGCCCCCTCGATCAGCTCGGCGGTCTTGGCCTCCACCACGTGGGACCCGTCGAGGATGTCGCCGTACTCCAGCAGGTCGGTCTCGAACGCCAGGATCTGCTGTATCCGCAGCGACCACTGCTGATCCCACGGGTGGGGCAGGCCGAGGGCCTCGTTCCACGCCGGGAGCTGCAGGGCCCGGGCCCGGGCCGAGCGCGACAGGGTGACGCCCAGGGCCTCGAGCACGATGCGGGGCACGTTGTTCTCCGGCTGCTGCTCGGTGAGGCCGAGCGAGTTGACCTGCACCCCGTAGCGGAACCGGCGCAGCTTGGGGTCGTCGACCCCCCACCGCTCCAGGCACAACCGGTCCCACATGGCGGTGAAGGCCCGCATCTTGCAGGCCTCCTCGATGAAGCGGATACCGGCGTTGCAGAAGAACGAGATGCGACCCACCACGGCGGGGAGCTCTTTTTCCTCCAACTGCCCCGAGTCGCGCACCGCGTCGACCACCCCGATGGCGGTGGCCAGGGCGAAGGCCAGCTCCTGCACCGGGGTGGCGCCGGCCTCCTGCAGGTGGTAGCTGCACACGTTGATGGGGTTCCACCGGGGGGCGTGGCGGACCGTCCAGGCGATGGTGTCGACGGTCAGGCGGCGGCTCGGGGCCGGAGGGAAGATGTAGGTCCCCCGCGACAGGTACTCCTTGACGATGTCGTTCTGGGTGGTGCCGGCCAGCAGGCGGCGCTCCACCCCGGTCTCGTCGGCCCGGTTGACGTACAGGCCGAGCAGCCAGGCGGCGGTGGCGTTGATGGTCATGGAGGTGTTCATCTCGCCGAGCGGGATGCCGTCCATGAGCTCCGCCATGTGCCCCTTGTGGACCACCGGTACCCCCACCTTGCCGACCTCCCCCCGGGCCAGCCCGGCGTCGGGGTCGTAGCCGGTCTGGGTGGGCAGGTCGAAAGCGATGGACAGGCCGGTCTGGCCCTTGGCCAGGTTGGTCCGGTACAGCTGGTTGGAGGCCCGGGCGGTGGAGTGACCGGAGTAGGTCCTCATGACCCACGGGCGCTCGGGCTGGGTGGCGGTCTGGCCTTCCATGATTTCACCATTCTCGTCGCCGCCGGGCCGGCGGACCAGCGGGGTGACGTCGGGCACCGCTACAGTGCACCCTCACGGAGAAGGGGGCTTACGCCCTGGGGCAGGCTCCGACGGGCGCACGAAGACGCGGCGCCCGCCGGACCGGCCTTCCGCCGTCGCGTTCTGGGTCCGGCAGCCGCTACGGTGAGGCGCCGATGACCGAGCCCACCACGACCTCCCAGCTCCCCGGCCCCCTCGCCCTGGTGGGCGGGGCGGAGTGGACCGACGGGTGCAGCTTCGACCAGGAGCTGTGGGAGGCCTCCGGCCGGGCCGAGGTGCTGGTCCTGCCCACCGCCGCCGCCTACGAGCACCCGGAGCGGGCGGTCGAGCACGCCTCGCGGTGGTTCGCCGGGTTCGGGGCGGAGGTATCCGGGCTCATGATCCTCACCCGCCCCGATGCCTTGGAGGAGGCGGCGGCCGAGCGGCTGCGCTCGGCCCGGTTCATCTACCTGAGCGGCGGGTCGCCCATGCACCTGCGCTCGGTGCTGAAGGACTCCCCGGCCTGGGACGCCATCGGCGAGGCCTGGCGGTCCGGGGCGGTGGTGGCCGGCTCCTCGGCTGGGGCCATGGTCCTCGGCGACTCCATGGTCGACCCCCGGGGCGGGGCCCTCACCCTCGGCCTCGGCCTCATCAACAAGATGGCCGTGCTGCCCCACTACGACACGTGGTCGGAGGAGAAGGCCCACCGCACCGTGCAGCTGGCCACCGGCCACCTGCGCATCGCCGCGGTGGACGAGCGGACCGCCCTCATCAGGGACCCCGACGGCTCCTGGCGGGCGGTGGGGGCCGGCAGCGTCACGGTCTACGTCGACGGCCGGCCGGGCGGCCTGGAGTCGCTGGCCAGCCGGTAGGACCCGGGCCGTGCGCCTTTCCGGTCGCCTAGCGCCTTCCACGCAAACTGTTCACTGAACACCGGGCGCAGAGGCGCTGTGAACAGTTGACCCGTCGAAAACGGGGGTGAAGTGTTCACAGAGTCGGAGGGCCGGTCCGCTCTGTGAACAGTTGGTCCCTTGAAAACGGGGGTGAAGTGTTCACAGACCAGGGGAGCGGCGCGTCTGTGAACAGTTACCGCGGCCCGGCGGCCCGGTCGCCTACCCGCTTGTGATCTGCTCCCGGAGGATGTCGGCGTGCCCGCAGTGCTGGGCCAATTCCCGCAGCACGTGCAGGTACACGAACCGCAGGGGGATCGGGCCGCGGCGGTTGCCGGGCAGCAGGTCGTCGAGCCCCAGCGCCGCGGTGGCCCGGCGCGACGACTGGCACGCCTGGCGGAAGGCCTGCTGCACGCCGGCGATGGTGTCGCCCTCGTCGATGACGAACGAGTCGTCGGGCGTGGCGGGGATGCCGATCTCGGCCCGGGACCGGCCCGTGACGGCTTCGTCGAACCACACCCGCTCCACGAAGGTGGCGTGCTTGACCAGGCCCAGCAGCGTGGTCCGGGAGGGAACCAGCGACCGGCGGGCCTGCTCCTCGGTCAGCCCGTCCAGGCACCGGTCGAGCTGCTGGCGGTGCTCGTCGATCAGCGCCTCCATCTGGAGCCGGAGCGGCTGGTGGATCACCTGCTCAGCTGAACGGGGCGGCTCGGAAGGCATATCGGGAGCATGCCAGACCGGGCCGCCGGCCGGCGGTTGTCACCGGATCGACACCCGGGCGCGGCCATAACGCGACAACGCCCGGGAAGAAGATGGACCGTGCATCTGCGCCGGCTCCCGCTGCCCTCGGTGGTGAAGGTGTCAGCGGCGTTCTACGCCGTGTGCGCCGTCCTGTTCACCCTGTTCGTGGTGGTGCTGTACCTGGTGGGCGCCGACCTGGGCGCGGTGTCGGCCCTGGACCGGCTGGCGGTGAGGGTGTTCAACGCCGGGCCCCACTTCCACATCGGGGCCGGCCTGTTCGTGGCCGGGGGCGCTGCGCTGGCCGTCGGGGTAGGGCTGGCCGGAGTGGCGGTCAACGTGGTGGCCGCGGTTATCTACAACCGGATCGGTGATCTGACCGGCGGGGTGGGCGTCACGCTGGCGCCGATGACCGGGGTCGGCGCCGGTGACCGAAGCGGTCTCCAGCCGGGCGGCCCGGCCCGTCCGCCCCGTCCGGAGCGATCGGCGCCCCAACCCCGTCCGGAGCGGTCGGCGCCCCAACCCCGGACCACCCAGAGCGCCGGGACCACCCAGAGCGCCGGGACCACCCAGAGCGCCCGGACCACCCGCAGCGCCTAGAGCACGCCGGCCGCTGCCCCAGCCTCCGCCCCGGAGCGCTCAGCCGGTCAGGACGCTGGCGTAGTCGGCCCGGGTCACCGGTCGCTGGGCCAGGGTGCCGCCGGGCAGGGGGGCGTTGACCGGCTGGCCCTCCACCGCGACCTGCACCCTCAGCACGCCGGGGGCCGAGGTGGCGGTGGCCACGATCTGGGCGAACGCCAGCAGCTCCTCGTGGCCGGTCACCGAGGTGAGCGCCGAGCCGAAGTTGAGCTGCGCGGTGCCTCCGCTGGTTATCGACGAGTTGAGGATGCGGGTGCCGCTCGGCACGGCGCTGCTCACCCCGTCGGCGGCCTCCTGGCGGGTGGGACCGGCCAGCAGGTCCCCGATGGCCACTCCCAGATCCCCGCTGGGGTCCGAGCGCGGCACCGAGACCAGGGCGTTGTTGCTGCCCACGAAGTACACCCCGACCTGGATGCCCGGCGCCGCCGGCGAGCCGGCCACGGTGGAGGGCGGGGCCGGCAGGTCGGCGCCGCTGATGGAGACCGGCGCCTTCTGGTCCGGGACGCTGCAGGCCCCGGCCACGACCGGGATGACGGCCAGCCCGGCCAGCAGGGCCAGTACCGCCCGCCGCCCCGGCGCCACCCCGGTTGTCCCGGCTGCTACCCCAGTCCGGCGGCCGGCCGCCGGTGCCCGCCGGGCCGTCACGGCCGCCTCGTGGGCAGGTCGATGACGAAGCGGGTGCCGGTGGGGGAGGCGTCCTCCACGCTCACCGTCCCGCCCTGCAGGCCGACGTGCTCGGCTACCAGGGCCAGGCCCAGCCCGACGCCCTGGCCGGACGAGCGTCGCCCGGCGGCCCGGCCCCGGTTGAACCGCTCGAAGATGGTCTGGCGGTCGGCGGCCGGGATGCCCGGCCCCCGGTCCTCGATGGTCACCGTCGTGCGCTCCCGGCCCACCCGCACCGAGGCCCCGCTGACCCCGCCGGCGTGGACGATGGCGTTGCGGATCAGATTGCGCAGGGCCTGCTCCAGCCGCCGCCGGTCGGCCAGGATGACGGTGTCCCCGGACCCGCCCGGCCCAGACGGCCCGCCCGGCAGCGGCCCGCCCGGCAGCGGCCCGCCCGGCCGCGACCCGTCCGACCGGGACCCGCCCGACTCGGACCCGTCCGGCCCAGACGGCCCGCCCGGCCGCGACCCGACCGCACCCCCACCCGGGGCGGTCCCGGACCCCACCACCGCCGGCTGGGGGGACACCGGGACCGGCTGGCCGGCCTCCGCCAGCAGCCCCCGGGCCAGGGCGGCCACGTCCACCGGCTCCAGCTCCAGGGCGGCCACCCCGGCGTCGTAGCGGGAGATCTCGAGCAGGTCCTCCACCAGCTGCTCGAAGCGGTCCACCTCGTCGCTCAGCAGGTCCAGGGCCCGGGCCGAACGGGCGTCGAGCTGCTCCCGGCGCCGGCGCATGACCTCGACCGCCGAGTGCAGGGTGGTGAGCGGCGAGCGCAGCTCGTGGCTCACGTCGGAGGCGAAGCGGGCGTCGCGCTCGATGCGGGAGCGCAGGCCCTCCACCATGGCGTTGAACCCGGTGGCCAGGGCCACCAGCTCCTGGTCGCCCTCGGCGTCGAGGCGGGCGTCGAGCTGGCCCCCGGCGATGGACGCCGCGGCCGAACTGATGTCGCGCAGCGGCATGAGCGCCCGGCGGGTCCCCCAGGCCCCGATGGCCAGGCTGATCAGGAAACCCAGGAGGCTGCCGGCGGCCAGGGCGTAGCGCAGCGTGGCCAGGGTGGAGTTGAGGTCGGTCAGGGAGAAGATCTCGAAGTAGGCGTTGCCCGCTCCGAGTGGGATGCCGACCGCCAGCTCGCGGCGGCGGTGCACCTGGTAGCGCTGGCTGGCGGCCCGGCCCTCGTCGGTCACCGTCCGGATGAGGGCGGCCGGCAGCGAGTCCGGACCGGCCGCCGCCGAGGTGCCCAGCCAGTTGCCTTCGTAGTGCACCGCGGCCTCGGCGTTGGAGGGGGTCTGCAGGGAGGCGATCAGGCGGGTCAGGTCCGGGCGGGGGGCCCGCAGCAGGGTGGCCACCAGCTCGGCATTGGCCTCGGTCTGGTGCACCGCCGAGCTCTGGCGCTGGTCCACCAGGTAGGTGCGGGCCCAGAAGTAGGTGAACACCGACAGCGTGGCCGGGATCACCAGCCCGGCCAGGGCGAAAGCTGCGGTGAGGCGGGTGCGCAGCCGCCGCCGTCGTCGGGTGGCCACCGGTTGTTCTAGGGGACGACTTTGTAGCCGAGACCCCGGACGGTCACCACGTGACGGGGGCTCGACGGGTCGTCCTCGAGCTTGGTCCGGAGCCGGTGGACGTGGGTGTCGACCAGCTTGCCGTCACCGACGTGGGGGTAGCCCCACACGTTCTCCAGCAGGATCTCCCGGGTGAAGACCCGGTTCGGGTGGGCGGCCAGCTCGCACAGCAGGCGGAACTCCGTCTTGGTCAGAGCCACGTCGCGGCCGCTCTTGCGGACCGTCCCCTCCTCGGGGATGACCTCCAGCTCCCCGAGGGTGATGACCTGAGCCCCGTCCGGGCCGGCGGCGCTGGCCCGGCGCAGCAGGGCCCGCACCCGGGCGGTGAGCTCCTGGGCGTGGAACGGCTTGGTGACGTAGTCGTCGGCCCCGGCCTCGAGCCCGGCCACCACGTCGGTGGTGTCGGTCTTGGCCGACAGCACCACGATCGGCACCCCGCTCGAGCGCCGCAGGGCCCGGCAGCACTCGAATCCGTCCAGCCCCGGCAGCATCAGGTCCACTATCACGCACGCCGGGGAGCGCTGGCCGAACACGACCAGCCCGGTCTCGGCCGAGTCGGCCTCGTCGACCTCGTACCCTTCGTCTTCGAGGACCAGGCGGGTGGTCTCCCGGATGCGGTCGTCGTCCTCGATGAGGAGTATCCGCTGCGCCACCGATCCATGCTGGCACAACGGCTGCTCGGTCCCCGGTGCAGGCCCCGGACCGGGGGGCCAGGCCAGCGTCGTGTAGGCGGCGGGGTCGGACAGGCTGGTCACCGCTCCCGGTATAGGCGGGCCCGGCCGCGGGCCGGTGACCGCCGGGTGACGAAACGGTCACGAACGGACCGGCAGTAGCGTGGGGCGGCGTGGCGTACCCGTGGGAAAAAGAATGGGCCGGTCGCCTCGACCGCCTCACCCTCCACTCGGCCGTGCTGGCCGGCAACCCGCTGGGGGATCCCGCCGAACGCCCTCTGTGGGTGTACGTCCCGCCCGGCTACGACGAGCACCCCGACCGGCGCTACCCCTCGGTGTACGTGATCCAGGGCTACGGCGGGTTCGTCTCGTCCTGGGACAACCGTCAGGCCTACCGCCTCCCGTACCCCGAGGCCGCCGACGAGCTGTTCGCGTCCGGGCAGGTCCCGGGCTGCATCATGGTCTACGTCGACGCCTGGACCGCCTACGGCGGGTCGCAGTTCGTGGACTCGCCCGGCACCGGCCGCTACCACAGCTACCTCTGCGACGAGGTGGTCCCCTTCGTGGACGACCGGTACCGGACCCTCGACGCGGCCGCCCACCGGGGCATCCAGGGCAAGTCCAGCGGCGGTTTCGGGGCCATGATCACCCCGATGCTGCGGCCCGACCTGTTCGGCGGCCTGGCCACCCACGCCGGTGACGCCCTCTACGAGCTGCTCTACCTGCCGGAGTTCGCCAAGGCGGTGCGGGCCCTGCGCCGCTACGACCGCTCGATGGAGCGGTGGTGGGCCGACTTCCGGGGTCGGGTGGCCTTCACCGACCCCGACGACATGACGCTGCTGATGGTCCTCGGCGTGGCGGCCTGCTTCTCCGCGGCCGACGACGGCACCCCGATCCTCCCCTTCGATCCGGTCAACGGCCGGCTACGGGAGGACGTGTGGCAGCGGTGGCTGGAGTGGGACCCGGTGCGGATGGTGCCCCACCACGCCGAGGCCCTCAGGGGCCTGAGGGCCGTCTGGATCGACGGTGGCCGCAGCGATCAGTGGTACCTCGACATCGGCGCCGAGGCGTTCCGCGACGCCCTGGCCGACATCGGCGTGACCGACGTGCACTTCGAGCTGTTCGACGGGACCCACAGCCAGATCGACTGGCGCTACCCGATGGCGCTGGCCTACCTGGCTAGTCGGCTTCAGTGATGGTGACCGACTCGATGGTCACCAGCTCGCTGGGCTTGCCGGAGCGGCTGCCCAGGGCGTCGATGGTCGACACCACATCGAGGCCGGCCACCACCTTGCCGAACAGCGAGTACTGCGGCGGCAGGCGCATCCCGTCGGGGCCGCTGATGACGAAGAACTGCGAGCCGTTGGTGTTCGGCCCGGCGTTGGCCATGGCCAGCGAGCCCAGCTCGTAGCGGCCGGGGGCCGGCAGCTCGTCCTCGAAGCGGTAGCCGGGGCCGCCGGTGCCGGTGCCGGTGGGGTCGCCGCCCTGCAGCACGAACCCGGGGATCACCCGGTGGAACACGATGCCCTCGTAGTAGTGGTAGCGGGCCAGGAAGACGAAGTTGTTGACCGTCTTCGGGGCTCCGGCGGCGTCGAGGGCGATGCGCATGGTGCCTTTCGAGGTGACCATCTCGGCGCTGTAGCGCTTCTCGGGGTCGATGCACATCGGCGGGGGGCCGTCGAAGCGCTGCTGCTTGGGGCTCGAACCGTCGGGGTTGGGGCAGGGGGAGGGCACGTTGACTCCGATCTCAGCTCTCGGTGACGCTGATGGACTTCACCAGGACCAGCTTGCTGGGGGCGCCGCCGAGGCCACCCGGCTGGTTGACGTTCAGCGCCAGGATGTTCTGCAGCACGTTCAGCCCGCTGGTCACGTGGGCGAACACCACGTAGTTACCCTGGCTGTTGAGGTTCGAGCAGGCGTTGGTCACGCAGAAGAAGAACTGGGCGCCGGCCGAGTTGGGGGCGCTGGTGCGGGCCATGACCAGGTCGCCGGGGGCGTAGGTGTAGCCGCTGCCCTCGTCGGGGATGGTGTAGCCGGGCCCCGGGTCGCTGGCGCTCTGGGTGTGGGGGGACCCGCCCTGGATGATGCCGATCGAGGTGTCGGTCCGGAACAGGGCCGTCCCGTCGAAGTAGTGGTACAGCGACAAGACGATGAAGTTGTTGGCCGTGTTGGGGGTCTTGGTGGTGTCGAAGCTGATCGCCACCTTGCCCATCGTGGTGTCGATGGTGGCCGTGTAGGTCTTGCCGGCGCTCAGGCAGTTGGGCGGGGCCTTGGCGAACTCGGTGACGTGGGGGTTGGACCCGGTGAAGCTGGGACAGGGGGTGGTGCCGGTGATC
Source organism: Actinomycetes bacterium (assembly GCA_021816565.1). Next base: position 2,803 of record JAKAXN010000035.1, on the reverse strand, counting down.
TTGGTGCCGCCGGTCACCGGGGCCGCGGTGGGGGCCGTGCCGGGGGCGGCGGTGGTGGGGGTGGTCTTGCCGGCGGTGGTGGTGGCGGTGGTCACCTTCTTCTTCGACGAACCGCCGGTGCTGGTGAGGAACACGCCGAGGGCGGCCAGCACCACCACGACGACGATGGCGGGGATCACCCGGGTGTTGCGGCGCCGGCGCTTCTGGGCCCTTTGGAGTTCGGCCATGCGGGCTGCCCGGCCGGCGCGCTGGCGGGCTCTTTTCTCGGAAGGCACGAGGGCACAAGGTAGCCGCCTGGACGCCCGATCCGGAAAAGCGGAGGAGGTTTAGCGGCGGCCCGCGGGGTAACGTCGGTAACCAGGACGCACGCGGTAGCACACGGAAGGCAGATGGACGCGGATGGGCCCGATGAGGGGATCTGATTCGGAGCGCATGATGGCCGAGATAGAGGCCTTCCTGCGCACCGGCGAGGCGCCTCCTCCCGCGCCCGAGCCCCGCCCGGTCACGTCGTTGCCGCCCGAGGGGGTCACGCCCCCCGCCGACCCGTTCCTCGACGGGCCCCCGCTGCGGGCGGTGCCCGGAGGCCGGCTGCACCGGGGGCCGTGGTGGCGCCGCCTGTCCCGGGTGAACCCCATCCGCCACGGCCTCCCCCTGGGCCGGTCCGGCGGGATCGTCCTCATGGCCCGGGAGTGGCGCATGCGCCGGCGGATCCGCCGGGGTCGCGGGCTGCCGGCCGAGCCGCCGAAGTGGACCGCGGCGCGGGCCCTGGCCGTGGTCGGGGTGCTCGGCGTGCTGCTGCTCCTGCCGAGCATCCTTCCGGGCCGCTCCTCCGGGTCGGGCGGATCCGACCATGCCAGCGCCGCCCCGGCCGGTCCCGGCTACAGCTTCCTGCGCCTCAACCGGGGCGGCACCCCGATGCGGTGGAACCCGTGCTCGCCGATCTACTACGTCACCGACTTCTCGGCCGCGCCGTCCTACGCCGCCGCCGACCTGCAGACCGCGGTGGAGCAGGTCAGCCGGGCGACGGGGATCCTCTTCGTCGACAAGGGCTCGACCACCACTTTCCCCTCCGGTGGGGGCAATATCGGCGCCGACGGGCAGGCCGGCCCGGTGGTGATCGCCTGGGGCAGCGCCGCCCAGACCACCCAGGTCAACTTCGCCTCCGGGGCCACCGGGGCGGACGCCCTGGCCCGGACCGAGCCGATCGCCGCGGTGGACCAGAACACCGGCCACGGGGTGTTCGTGACCGGTACCGTCCTGATCGGCTCCGGCGCCGGGCGCCTCCCGCAGGGCTTCGGCCCCGGCGGGCTAGGGGTGCTGATGCTGCACGAGCTGGGACACCTGATGGGGCTGGCCAACGTGTCCACCCCCGGGCAGGTGATGAGCACCCACGTGCTCGCCTCCGCGACCACCGGGCTGGGCTCGGCCGACCGGGCCGGTCTGCAGCGCCTGGGCACCGCGTCGGGGTGCCTGAAGGTGCCCTCGCAGGCGGCCTACGAGCCGGCTCTCTGACCCGCCGCAGTGTTTGCCTGTTGTTCACCGGAGCTTCGCTCAGCGTTTGGTTATGCCCTGGTGAAATGGGGAAGTGAGTTGGATGTCCCCCCCTGTTCCGCCCCTTCCGGCCCTCGCGGCGGTAGGGGCGGAGCCGCGTCCGGCTGACCGCCGGGTCAGCCGGACCCCCGCCCCCGGGCTGCTGGGCGTAGCGTGGTGAGATGCTCGCTCTTCTGAACTTCACGTCGTTCGTATCCTCGGCCGGATACGCCGCCGTGTTCGTTCTGTCGGTGCTCCAGTCGATGTGCGTGCCGACCTCGTCGGAGCTGACCATGGGCTTCGCCGGGGTGCTGGCCGCGGAGGGCAAGCTCAGCCTCCCGGGTGTGATCATCGCCGGGGCCGCCGGCGAGCTGCTCGGCGCGGTGATCGCCTGGTTCGCCGGCCGCTACGGCGGCCGGCCGCTGGTCGACCGCTACGGCCGCTACGTGCTGCTCAGCCACCACGACCTGGACCGGGCCGAGGGTTGGTTCGACCGTCACGAGAAGTGGGGCGTCTTCGGCAGCCGGCTGCTGCCGGTCATCCGCAACTTCGTGGCCCTGCTGGGCGGGGTGGCCGAGGTCCCGCTGGGCCGCTTCATCGTGCTGACCGCCCTCGGCTCCTTGGTGTGGGACGGGGCCATGGCCGGGATCGGCTACGGCGTGGGCAGCTCCTACACCACGGTCATGCACGGCTTCAGCTACGCCGGGTACCTGCTGGGCGCCGCTGCGGTGGCGGCCATCGCCTTCGTCATCTGGCACCGGTGGCGGTCCTTCCGCACCGCTACCGCCGGTGAGGCCGGCCGCCCGGGCGGTTCGTCGGGCGTTTCGCCCGCCGGCCGGGGCTACCAGCCGGCGCACCGCCGCGGTACCGGTGTCCGCCCGGCGCCGGCCCCGGGGGGCCGCCAGCCGGCGCTCGAGGTCGAAGCCGAGGACTGATAGCGCCGGTCAGGGCCCGGTCAGGCGGGCCTTGAACGCGGCGGTGGCGGTGGCCGGCAGGCCCAGCTCCCGCAGGGCGTGCTCGGCCCGGCGCAGGAAGGTCAGGGCCTCGCTGCGCCGGCCCGCCCCGGCCAGGATCTGAGCCGCCCGCAGGTACATGGCCTCGTCGTAGGGCTCGGCGGTGAGACCGCTCTCGATGTGGCGCACCGCCGACTCCACCGAGCCCTGCGCGCAGGCGTGGTCGATGGCCACGTCGAGCACCGCCAGGTAGCGCCGCTTGAGCCGCTCCCGGGGGGCAACCGTGAAGTCGAGGTAGAGGTCGGTGGGCAGAAGGTCGC